>JBEKUD010000028.1:0-56136 GCA_049515395.1 Candidatus Sulfotelmatobacter sp.
GCCATTTGTTGATTGGCAATTATCATTTTGCCCACGATTACGGGTGTGTGCACCCCGGCATGCCTCTTGGCCGCAAGCATCTCCGTCGAAGCCGTGACGCCCCCACTGGTGGGATTGGCCATCCTCAAAGAGCTAATTCCAGACTAGGGGTCGCATGGGTGGAAGTCAAACGCATCGGCACTCCCAGTTAGATGTAAAAATACGATGATCGGACGCAGCCTTAGACATGTGATGGAACGGACCTTGCTGGCATACTGCCTTCCAGTCTTGCCTTTACCTCCGGCCATGCGGTATCCAGGATAATCCAGGATACTGAAGTAGACGGTGTCGCGCACGCGGCCCGTCCAGGTGATCAGGTGTTTGCGCAGTCTGCCTTTCTTTGGCGCCGATACGCAGAATCGCGTTGCGTGAGCGCCGATTCAACGCGTCCGTCTTGAGCTCGACACGAATGCATTGCCAGATTTCGAGGGCGTGCCGCAGCATGAGATATTTCGCTTCCGTGTTGATCGCAGTGCGATGCCACGCCGGCGCGATCCAGGTGGAACCGATTTCCACGCGGCGATTGACGCGATCGATGTTCATAAAGCGAGTGCTGCCGATCACTTCCCCCTGATTTACGCTCGACCGTGGCAAACGCGATGGACTCACCGCGGTTCTGCTCGCCCAGCGCATTCTCGACAAGATGCTCGAAGTCTTCGAGTGTCTTCATGCGGTAAGGAATCCACTGAAAAATATCGTCGAGCAAATCCTTGGCGGCGTGCCAGAAGAGTTCAGCATGCTCGCGGCGAATCGGTCAGAGGCGGACTGCGGAGCCTTGCAGGGTCACCGGAGTCACGATCTGGAGCGGCGCTGCGGTTAAACTCATTGGTGCATTTTCTTTCCTGGCAGGCATGAGTAGCATTATCTTGCATCTCGCGGTGCTTTGCGGGCATCTTTACTATGGCTCAGGAATAGGTTTGCAGAGCGGGGACGTTGACCGGCGATGATTCTATCCGTCCAACACATGACAAGCCATCGCTGTGAGGAGTGTTGCCGGTGAAATCGCAGTGTCTGCCCTTTGCCCAAATTCCACACACCACGCGACTTTTCACTGACTTCCTCGCATATTCCCCGAACGTCCAGAGTTTTTTCCCTCATACGCCGCACTTCCGAGAATGGTTAGGGTCGCAGGCTTCCGCGCTGCAATATGATTCCCCCCGCCGCGAGCGCGTCAGCGCGATTCTCGAACGGCAAAACAAATCCTGGGACGCTTCGCTGCAAACTCTCTCGAACCTGAGCCGCTTACGCGGCGGCGCCGCTGCGATTGTTACCGGACAGCAAGTCGGACTTTTCGGTGGCCCCATGTTTGCCATCTACAAAGCTCTTACTGCAGTTAAACTGGCGCAAGAAGCGACATCCGCGGGGGTTGATGCTGTCCCCGTCTTCTGGCTCGCCTCTTATGATCACGATCTGGCTGAGGTCAATCACGTGTCGCTTCCGGGGCCCGACGGTCTGTTGCGCACGCTGACAACTTCCAGCCACGGCATTGCTGGCGCCCCCGTGAGCGAAGTCGGATTGGGCGATGAGATCCTGCCTGTCGTCGAAGAAGCCGCGTCCCTTCTCGGGGAGTCTGAGGCAACACAATTCCTGCGTGAGTCGTATCGTCCAGGAGAGAATTTAGGTACGGCTTTCGCCCGTTTCTATGCCCGTCTTTTCGCGGAGTGGGGAGTGATTCTGCTCGACGCTTCCGATCCCGAGTTACATCGCATCGCCGCGCCAATTTATCGGGCGGCAGTGGAACGCGCGCCAGAGATAGATGATGCGCTGCTGGCGCGCGGACGCGCTCTCGAAGCGGCACATTATCACCAACAAGTGAAGGTGACTCCTTCGTCCGTACTTTTGTTCACTGTGCAAAATGGAGTCCGAACGCCGATTCAGCGGCGCGCCAAGGGCGGCTCGCCGGAATTTGCGATCGGTAATGAAATGGCGGGGGAGAAGCTGTCCGCTGCCGAGTTGTTGAATCGCATCTCAACGACGCCTGAAAAGTTTAGTCCCAACGTCCTCTTGCGCCCGGTGGTGCAAGACTACCTTTTGCCCACGCTCGCTTACGCCGGAGGCGCTGCAGAAGCTGCGTACTTTGCGCAAGTGGGCACGGTCTATGAAAAAATCCTGGGCCGCGCCACGCCGATCGTGCCTCGTTTTTCCGCAACCGTGGTTGAACCCAAGGTGCAGCGCTGGTTGCGCCAATATTTCATCACGGTTCTGGATACTTTTCATGGCGCTGAGGCACTTCGCCATACCCTGGCTGCGCGCACGCTGCCCGCTGATTTGCAGGTGGCCTTCGAGCGAGCCAACACGGCGGTGGAGGAATCTTTTTCCAGCCTGCACGAAGCGCTGGCCAAACTTGATCCCACGCTGGTCGAGGCTAGCCAGACTGCCGTTTCAAAGGCGCACTACCAACTGGAGCGTCTGCGCGAACGCGCCATGGCAGCGGAATTGCGCCGCAGTGACGTCATTGGCCGCCACGCCGAGACTCTGAGTCATGCTCTCTTTCCAAACGGCGGGCTCCAGGAGAGGGGCGTTGCCGGCGTTTACTATATGGCCCGCCACGGAACCGATCTTCTGCATAGCCTCCACCAATCGATGCGCACCGATTGTCTCGACCATCAGATTCTGGAGTTGTAGGAGAGCCCAAGCTCCGCCGCGGGCTACATTTCATTCTCGAGCCAGGCTTCCAACTGTTCCACGGATTCCACGCGCGGTTCCCACCGCTCACGATAGGCTCCAGCCGCATCAAACAGCACGGCCAGCATGCCGGCGTTGCTGGCACCCACGTAATCCACCGAGTAGACGTCGCCCACGTACAGGCTTTCGCCGGCACCGGCGTTCATGGTTTTCAACGCCGCCTCGAAAATTTCAGGATGTGGCTTCTCGCGTCCCACAATTCCGGAATCTGTGATGCTCTCGAAACAATCGGCAATGCCACAACGCGAAAGGGTCTCCTCGATCTTTCCGTCAGCGTTAGAGATGACGGCGATGCGGAACCTCGCGGCGATTCGATCCAGGGCGGCTCGCGTTCCCGGCAAAATCTGATCCCAGTTCTCCGATTTCTGCGTGTTTCGTACAAGTACCTGTACGAGTCCGTCTTGGGATTCATTGAGGTCGGCGAGCAAATAAGAGTGAAATATCCACCAGAAACCATGGTCCACCCGGCCGCTCTGCATGCGCTGATCGAATACATCTTTCGTCCTGCGTTCCAGCGCCTGCCATTGTTCAAGCGTGGGATGGCGATCGATCGGGATCGGGGCCAGCATTTTCGCCCGGTTGGGGAACAGCAGGGTATTGCCGACATCGAAAAATATGACGCGCCTTTCAGCCATTTTTCCATCTTACTGAAACGTTGCGTTCAACGCGCAACAAGGAACAAGCATGCCGATAGCTGTTCCGCATCGCGGAACACCCTTGCTGTCAGTGTTGGCGCCGCGTGCTTCTAATCCGTGACCCGAGCCTGAAAAGAATGTAATATCCAATCCATCACTCCAGGATAAAACCGGTCTCTGGAGCGAGTTCGGCCAGCATGGCTCTTTCTCTAACAACCAAAGTGGCGGCGGGGGTGGTTCGCACCAAATTTACTGCGTTTAGCATTTACGTCCTCGCCCGTGCCCCATTCATGGCGACCCTTTTGCTGTTCGAGCGTCATTCCGGCGGACGTAACGATGTCTACAATATTCTATGGGTGGTCGTGTTCGGCTTTGCGACGATCAATATTCTCAGCCTGGCTGCTCGACGCTTCGAGCCCAACCGCCGCGGACTGAGTTTCGGAGAGTTGATGGCGATCCTGATCGTCCTGCTTTCCATCTTTCTTCTTGGCTCGGAATTGCTCAATGTTTTTCGCATCTTCCCCATCAAACTTCAGCGCTAAACGTTGTAGGCTCTTTTGCGGTATGATTCGGAAAATGGCGAAGAATTCCCTTATTTTCGACATCACCTGCCCCTGCTGCAGCGCGCTGCTGAAAGTGGATGCGGAAACCCACTCCGTCATCGCGCACACTGCTGCAGTGAAGCCACGTATGTTCAACGATAT
Source organism: Candidatus Sulfotelmatobacter sp. (assembly GCA_049515395.1). Taxonomy (GTDB): domain Bacteria; phylum Acidobacteriota; class Terriglobia; order Terriglobales; family Acidobacteriaceae; genus Sulfotelmatobacter. The sequence goes on from JBEKUD010000028.1 coordinate 4,064, forward strand.
GGAGGATGCGGCGCGGGCCATGAAAGAACAGGACACTCGCCGCGAATCCATCTTCCGGCAGTCGGTTGAGGCGCAAAAACATGCTTCTGAAGTGCTGGAGAAAAAATTTCAGGAAGCGGTGAAAAAAGCCAAGGAATCGCCGGACACCGGCAAGCCTATCCGTGACTTCGACTTGGATTAGGACTCACGGATAGAGTAACGTCCATGCCGATGCGCCCATTGTTGCTTGGTCACCGCGGTGCGCGGGGCGAGAGGTCTATACCAGAAAATACTCTTGCGTCCTTCGATCGGACTCTTGCTCAAGGGTGCGACGGCTTCGAACTTGATGTGCGACTCTCCGCAAATGGGCAGCCTGTGATCTGCCACGATGCAAGTGTCCGCGGCATCAAAGTCGCTGAGACATCGTCTGAACAGTTGGCTCTGCCAAATCTTCGGGATGTCTTGAAGCGCTATCAGGACATTGCCTTCCTCGACATAGAACTCAAGGTGGAGGGACTCGAAACTATCACTTGGGATCTGCTGCGGAGGCATACGCCGGCTTACGGCTATGTCGTCTCTTCTTTTCTGCCTGACGTGTTACAAGCGCTTCACGATATCGATGCCACTATCCCTCTGGGCCTGATATGTGAAACCCGCGCACAACTCGATCTCTGGCGCGAGTTGCCGGTGCTTTACGTCATTCCGCACCACAAACTGGTTCGCCGGAAGCTGACTCACGAGGCGCACGATGCGGGCAGCAAGGTATTCGCATGGACGGTGAATACCGCCCAAGACATACGGCGTTTGGCAGATTGGGGTGCTGATGGCATTGTCTCCGATTACCCCGAGCGTCTGGTCCGCGCCTTGGGCGGACGGTCGAATCGGCGAATCCACAAATAAGCTAGTCCGCGGCGGCGTCGAATGCGGAAACGCGAGATTCAGCGGGGTGCAGAAAAGCAGAACGCTCCATCTCGAAAGCTTCAAGATTTGCGCCCATTGTCCAATCATTCCAGCCGAGCACGGCGCCGACGCGCAGCGCTGCTTCGCGGCTGCAGGATTCCGACCAGCACGCACCCAAAGCCACCGGCACGCGACGCAGCAGTACGTCGGCGAGCGTGACAGCATATTCTCTACGATAGGCTTCCACCACTTCCGCGATGATGTGAGATGTATGCGGACAGATGGGAGCCCGCAACTCTGCGCTGGCTAGGGCCATGCGGGCAATATCGCCGGCCCGCTGGCCATGCCATTCCAGCAAGCCCTGCGCCGACTCTTGGCTCACGGCGCCAATGTGCGCAAGCTCCAGAACCGCGCCGTCCAGCACGGGATCAAGCGCCGGTCCAGGTCCCATCGCAACGGTGCCTGGTTCTGGAACATGCAATCCGATCGTTCGGGCACAATGGCGAGCCAACGATGCTGCAGTCGTCAACTTACCGCCAATCACGGAAATCATGCGAGCTGCGCCATCGTCGGAATGATTATGCAGAATGTGCCGCCGCGTGACCGTGGACGGGCGATGGTCGGGTGAGTAAGGCAGCGGACGAATTCCAGCGAAAGAATATTTCACGCCTTGCGCTGTGATCTTTGCTTTCGGAAACAGTTTCGCCAAGGAACCAACGAGATAACTGATCTCCTCCGCGGAGGGAACCGTCTTTCCCGGATCATCGGTGTCGGCAATTTCTGTTGTGCCCACCAAAATCTGATCGTTCCAGGGCAAAACAAAAAACGGACGGCCGTCCTCCGCTTCGGTATAAAGCGCAGCATTCGGCGAACCTAAAAATCGGGGCAACACAATGTGAGAACCGCGCACACCACCGAGCATGGGTTTCGCCATGCGAATGGAAGATCGCTGGCACATACGATCGGCCCACGGTCCACTGCAGTTGATGACCCAGGCCGCATCCACGCGTTCATCCCGTTTGTTGATTTGATCGCGCAGCAATACACCGTGAACCCGGCCATGGGCAACGTTCACCGAAAGCGCCTCGGTGTGATTGCGGACCACAGCACCAGCCTCCACCGCCTCCATCAACCACTCCGCTACCAGACGTTCCGGAAACTCGCATTGCGCATCCTCGTAATCGAAGAACGACCAACGCTGACCTGCATCCAGCGCCCGCTCCAGTCGTTTCAATTCCATCTCGCCGGTACCCGCATACGTTTTGCTTGCTGCCAAGCGCCGGTAGAGCCACAGTCCTGCGCGCACCTTCATCGCACTGCGATGGGTGGTCTCATTCAAAAGGAGCAGGAAGTGCATGGGATGCACCAGGTGAGAACGTTCCCTTAATAATCGCTCCCGCTCGCGCAAGGACTCGCGCACCAGGCTCAATTCGGCGTGCTCCAGATATCGCAGTCCGCCGTGGATGATGCGGGTTGAGCGGCTAGTGACGCCCGAGGCAAAATCATTCTGCTCGATCAATAGGGTATGTTTTCCCGCGCGAGCACACTCGCGCGCTACGGCAACTCCATTGATGCCGCCGCCAATCACCACCACGTGAAAGTGTTGGCCCTCAAGGCTGGATCGTGAATTTGCCTCTGGCGCCATAGGACGTCATACCCGAGAGTAACTTGTTGAATGTTACCTAAAGTCTATAGGGTAGCGCATGACCACAGCATAGAGTGCATCGCCCCGGGGGTGAAAAACAGGTCACCTTGGTGCCGCGAACTGTGTGACCAAAATCGCAGCAGCTTCGAGGGATGTTCGGCCAAGGGCAACCGACCCGACAGCGGCACAGCCGGGCCGGTGGTGGAAGTGTCGGACTCTCTATGCGGCTTGGCGATCGGTCTTTCCGCTGGCGTTCGCGCCTTCGGAAAACAATTCGAACATCTCCCGATTGAACACCGCCGGGATGTCGTCGGGATTGCGACTCGTAACGACTCCGTTACTCACAACAACTTCTTTGTCGACCCATGTGCCGCCGGCATTTTGAATGTCTGTTTTTAGCGACGGCCAGGAAGTAATCGTGCATCCCTTGGCAGCGCCGGCTTCCACCAGCATCCACGGGCTATGGCAGATGGCTGCCACCGGCTTCGCCTGCTCAAAAAAAGTGTTTTACAAACTTTACCGCGTCCGGATTCATCCTCAAATGGTCTGGATTCATAATCCCACCGGGCAAAAGCAGGGCCCTGTATTGAGCAGGGTTGGCGGACTTCAGCGGAACGTCAACTTGGACTTCTTCACCCCAGTCTTTTTTGTCCCAGCCTTTAATTTTCTTATCGGTTGGCGAGACAACCTGGGCGCGTGCCCCTGCTTCTTCCAGTGCTTTCCTAGGCTTCGTTAATTCCACTTGTTCGAAGCTGTCATTGGCAAGAATCTCTATGGTCTTTCCTTGAAGAGTATTTGGCACGAATTTGTTTCGTTGAGAGTTTAATTGCTGGTACTGATTGGATGCCGAGGCCGCTATCGCGGTTTTCGATATTAGTAAAGCGTGGTGCCGCACGCATTGCTCGGATTGAGCTGGCTCATTTAAAGTGGTTGCCAATGTCCTCTACCGGTGAACGTTTCGAACGTGCGGTCGCTATCATGGAGCGTCTGCGGGCTCCGGGCGGCTGCCCTTGGGACCGCGAACAGACTTTCGATTCGATCAAGCCCCATACGCTGGAAGAAACGTACGAGGTGCTCGAAGCGATCGATCATCGTGATTGGGACGAGCTTCCCGGCGAACTCGGTGATCTGCTGCTGCAAGTGCTTTTTTATTCGGAGATGGCGAAAGAGCAGGGAACGTTTTCCATCGATGATGTTCTCGACCGGCTTTCGAACAAACTGGTGAACCGACATCCGCATGTTTTTGGTGACACGAAAGCCGACACGTCTGCCGATGTAAAACGCAACTGGGAAGCCCTGAAAACTGAAGAACGAAAGAAGCGCCTTCGCGAAAATAGGGATGAAACCAGAAGCGAGCAGACGGCTGCCGGGCCGGGGTCCATCCTGGAGGGAATATCTTCGTCGATGCCAGCCTTGCTGGAGGCACAGAAACTTAGTTCGCGCGCCGCGCAGGTTGGTTTCGACTGGCCCAACATAGAGAGTTTGTTCGCCAAGCTTGGCGAAGAGACCGCCGAGCTGCGCGAGCATCTGCAGGAATATCCGAGTCCAGGTCCCCGCCCCGAAGGCCGCGGTGTCGCCGGATCAGGGCGAGCGGCGATTCCGGACGATCTGCGAATGCGCCTGGAAGAAGAAGTTGGGGATCTTTTTTTCGTGATGGCGAACATTGCCCGCTATCTTGCGATTGATCCCGAATCCGCGCTGCGCAGGATGAATCGAAAATTCCGGCGGCGTTTTCAGTGGATCGAGCAGCGTCTTCACGAAAAGGGTGCTACTCTCGAACGCGCTTCCATGGAGGAACTCGAGTCCCTCTGGCAACAAGCGAAGCAACAGGAGACGCAGGCGTGAGCCCGGCTTCCATCGTAGCTCGACGGTGTCAAGGGCTCGAAGAACTGCGCGCGTGCGTTGCCTTGCAGAAGGAAGTCTGGAACTTCAGTGACGCAGAATTGGTCCCGCTCCGCATGTTCGTAGTTGCGGAAAAAGTCGGCGGACAAGTGATGGGGGCTTTTGCCGGCAAGGATATGGTGGGTTTTGCACTTTCGGTGCCAGGCACGCGGTCGGGCCACTTGTATCTTCACTCTCACATGCTCGCGGTACGCAAAGCCTATCGCAATGGTGGACTGGGACGGCGGCTCAAGTTGCTGCAGCGCGAAGAAGCAATCGCGCGGGGCATCGAGTTGATCGAATGGACGTTTGATCCTCTGGAGATCAAGAACGCTTATCTTAATATCGAGAAGCTGGGCGCGATTGCGCGCCGCTACAACATCAATCAGTACGGAATCACATCGTCGCCGCTGCAGGGCGGGCTTCCGAGCGACCGGCTGATTGCGGAGTGGTGGTTGAAATCAAGACGGGTAGAAACTCTACTGGCAACGGGGAAAAATCCTTCATTTAAACCGGCGGAATCGATTGAAGTTCCGGCCCAGATTTACAACTGGAAGGCCACTGCCGACACCAGAAGCAAAGCGCAACAGGTGCAAGAACGCAACCGCGAGGGATTTCTCCAGACGTTCGAGGACGGGCTCGCCGTGTTAGGGTACGAGCGCGACTCCGAAGGCAACGGCAAGTTTCTGCTGGGCAAGTGGGATGAGAAATGGTCGTACGCATCGTAGGAATAATTCACTACAGAGAAAAACCGAACGTTGCGATTTTACGGTCTTGAAGAAGAGTTTCTCGTGCCTCTGTGGTGGAACTCTAGTCAGCACATTATGAAGATTGAAGCCATTACGCTGCGTGAAATTCACATGCCACTCATCCATTTCTTCGAGACGAGTTTCGGCCGCACCTCCAGCCGCCGCATCCTGCTGCTCACCGCCCATTGCGAGGGAGTCAGCGGCTGGAGCGAGTGCGTCGCGGGCGAGGAGCCTTATTATTCCAGCGAGTGGATCGAGAGTGCGTGGCTGACGATCACTCACTACCTTGCGCCTGCCGTGCTCGGCCGAAATTTCTCGTCGGGGCGTGATTGCGCGGCACTTTTTGCCAAAGTTCGTGGACACCGCATGGCCAAAGCCGCTGTCGAAAATGCAGTGTGGGATGCGGAGGCTAGAGGGCAAAACCAGCCGTTGTGGAAGTTGCTTGGCGGTAGCCGAAAAGAAATTCCGTGCGGAGTTTCCATCGGCATTCAGGATTCGGTTGAGCAATTACTCGACAAGATTCAGATCGAACTGGCAGCCGGCTACCGGCGGATTAAAGTGAAGGTCAAACCCGGCTGGGACATAAACGTGCTGGAAAAAATCCGCTCGCTCTGGGCTGACATCACGCTGAGTTGCGACGCCAACTCCGCGTACAGCGTCGATCAAGCGGAGCATCTTCGCGCCTTCGATCAATTCAACTTGCTGATGATCGAGCAGCCACTCTGGGACGACGACATTTTTTACCATGCCCGCCTGCAAAAAGAATTGCGCACAGCGATTTGCCTCGACGAGTCGATTGTCGGCGCGCGAGCCGCGGCAATTGCCCTGGAAACTGGGGCCTGCCGCATTATTAACATCAAAGTTGGACGCGTAGGCGGCTTCACGGAAGCGAGAAAGATCCATGACATCTGCCAGTCGCAGAATATTCCCGTGTGGTGCGGTGGCATGCTGGAATCGGGCGTCGGCCGTGCCCACAACATCGCGCTTTCCACGCTGGAGAATTTCCGACTCCCGGGAGATGTCTCCGCCTCGAAACGCTACTGGAAAGAAGACATCATCGACCCGGAGGTGCAGGTTTCTGCGCAAGGAATGATTGAGATCAGCGATCAACCGGGAACGGGCTATCGTATTAAAGAAAAGTTGATCGAGGAGTTGACAGTGCGCAAGGAAACGATTCGTGCAGGCGAATGACGCTTGGAAGACCTGTCGATGCAGCTACAGACATCACCTAATGCGAGCGGTTTTCGCTCCCGTTTGTTTCAGCCGAGCGGTTCTGCGCCAGCTTGGCTTCCTCCGCCTTCAACATCTGTACTCCCTGGGCATACGTCGTGTCGGCGCGAACCTTCCGGAAGTCGCTAAATGTTTCGTCGGACTTGATAGAAAGATTCTTGAGCATAAGAATCTTGCCGGTAAAATTCAGCGACATTCGGGAAACCTCCCACGAATTATTCCCCGCATCGCACTGTTGCACAAGGAAGTGACCACCCTTATCGAGATGGCCTAGAATTCCCCAGCCGAAGCTAACCTCTTTGAACAAGGTCCCATCGATTTTTGCGATTCTTCCCTCCACCGGATCAATCACAACAATGCCTTGCATGCCAACCAATACCTGCTCCACATGGGAGGGCGGCTGATAGGCTGGATTGGGTCGGAATTTCAAACGCACCAGCCGTACCCGGGGCTGGCCCAAGGCTGCGGAGCCTTCCTCGTTACCGTCGCGCTCGTAGAGAAAGGCATAGGGCAGGGCCTTCACAATACGTAGCGTATGCTCGGCATTCTCCTGCTCCTGTGCATGTTTATGGCGAAGTTGCTCGGGGTTGGCAGCTAAGTCGCCAAGGCGGTTTTCCTCATGTTTTATTTGTTCTGAAGTGAGCGGCCTGTCGTTATACGCGACCGTCATGCCAACGATTGCCTGCTGCGTTTCCACGTAAAGCCGAGTCTGCGATCCCTGAGGAGTCGACTTGCGCGAAAGGAACATGTGCTTCGAATTATCGTTTGCGGCGGCGACTTCGTTGGCGGATGCCGCCCGCACCAATTCCAAACAGGAAGCTGGATCTTCAGCGGCCGCCGCCGCGGTTTTCGCAGCCAGGCAAGTGATGCTGATTGCAGCGAGCAGAGCCAGCGGAATAACCGGGAATGTTATGCGCTGAGCCATGTCAACCGGTTTGATCGTGCTGAACATCCCAAGTTACCCACTCCCTCAGTTTAACAACTCGGAGGCCAGCCATCTCTACAGAAAAACGAGTATTTCGGGCGGGGAACAACGCTTGCCGCTTACTCCATGCCTTGCGTATAGTCTTTAGAAGGGTATGAGTTCCGGGCGTGAGTTCGAAGCACCCCACACAGAGATCTTGCGCTTAGTGAACATCGATCCTAGTGAACATGGATCCTAGTGAACATGAATCGTAGTGAACCGGGATCTTAGCGAACCATCTTGTAAATCGGTCTTAGCGACCAGGAGCGCGTCAAATGAGTACACCAGCCAGCGGCTTGGCACAAATCGGCAAATCGGTGGTTATTAAGGGCGAGCTTTCGGGCAGCGAAGATCTCTATCTGGATGGCCAGGTGGAGGGCAGCATTGCTCTCAAGGGACACAGCTTGACGGTGGGACCGAACGGCCAGGTGAAGGCCAGCGTCGACGCGAAAGGAGTGGTGGTGCAGGGGAAACTCGATGGCAACATCCAAGCCAGTGATCGCGTGGACCTGCGCAAGTCCGCCACTGTTACGGGGGACATCACGGCGCAGCGCATTTCGATTGAAGAAGGGGCGTTCTTGAAGGGGAAAGTTGACATCCATCGCGCGGATGGGAAGTAGTTGCAGGTGGATCACATTGTTTAGAATGAGTGCGGTGAATCGGCAGTCAGGAAGTTAAAGTGTCGTCGGTTTCGCAGACTTTCATGAAACTTTTTCGCGGTTCAGGAGCGGAGACCGTCTCGGGGCAGGGCTCACAGAAGCTTACCCGGCGCTCCAGCGGCCTGGGGGAGTTGTCTCGCAGCTGGGAGTCCGCCGAGAACCTATGCGTCCTCGATCTGGGATCCACTTCGCCCACGAACATCCGCCACTTCACTGGCGCCGGCCACAAAATTTACAGCGAGGATTTGCTCACTGCCTCAACCGATCCCGAGCTTTTCACGAAGGACGAGCAGGGCAATACTGTTCTTGACAGCAGGAAGTTCCTTGCCGAGAACCTGGTTTATCCCGCCGCTCAATTCGACGTGGTGCTGTGCTGGAATCTTCCGGACTATCTCGATGAAAGCCTTGTGAAGCCGGTGGTGGGGCGGTTGTGGTCGGTGTTGAAGCCAGGAGGGATGCTGCTCGCCTTCTTCCACACGCGCGACGCCGGTCCGGATTCACCGTGTTACCGCTTCCACATTGTCGGTGTGGACACGCTGGAGATGCAGAAAATTGAACTGCGCCGCGAAGCCCGGCGGGGTCCTACTGGCGGGGGCCACACACCCGTTTCGGATGGTTTTCAGCTCCAACGTGTGTTCAACAACCGCAACATCGAGAATCTCTTCCGCGACTTTGCTTCTATCAAATTCTTCCTGGCGCGAGATAACGTGCGCGAAGTGCTGGTGGTTCGCTAGGGCGTGCGGACTTCTTGTTGGTTCTTTCGCACAATCACGCCCATCCGGAATAGGTAATGGCGAGAGATTTCTACCTGTGGTATGGTCTCTGAAGAAAAAGCCGCCCGGAAGGTACTTTGAATCTCTTTCGGCGTGTATGCGCGGCGGACGGAAGTAATGCCGTCCAGCCACGCTACGCGGTTGCGCATGATGGGATAGCCGGCAAATGTCAAAGCCAGATGCAGCGGATGCCGGACCAGATCGTTGATCAGCAACGCGCACCGGCTCACCCGCAAGCCTTCCTTCATGAACTGTTGGAGTAGCTGGGGACTTAAATGGTGCGCGAAAAGGTTGCAACTAACCAAATCGAAAGATCCATCGGCGAAAGGAAGAGCGAGCGCATCGCCGACCACTCCTCGATTTCGTCCCGCAGCATTGGGGGCTGGTTTTGCCGCCGGCAGATGAGATAGCGCTGAGTCCAGCAGAGTGATGTCCAGGGTAATTCCCCGCTGCGACAATTTTTTCTGGATGATCTCAGGTACCTCTCCCAAACCTGCTGCCACTTCCAGCAGAGAGAAGTGCTTCATTCCAGTGGCCTGCGCCGCGCGTTCTAGGATCCTGCGAGTGGTGGTAACGCCGCCGAACCATCGGTTGATGCGACCCAGTACCTGAAGCACGGCATGAGCTTCGCGTGCGGAACAGGCGTCAGAATCGAGAATCTCGGGTGCGTCGATTCGCTGCATGGGAAGCTGTGACTATGCTGGGGTGCGCGCCTGATCGCCACTAGACCTCGGCGAGTTCTTCTTCCAGCAACTGCTTGTTATACAGGTCGCAATAGTAGCCATTCAAGGCGAGGAGTTCGTCGTGCGTGCCCAGTTCCACGATTTTGCCGCCGTGCAGGACGGCGATGCGGTCTGCATTGCGCACGGTGGAGACACGGTGGGAGATGAAAATGGTGGTTCGGCCACGCATTACCTCGCGGAGGTGGTTGAGAATTTTGTCTTCCGTGTGCGTGTCCACGCTGGAAAGAGCGTCGTCCAGGATAAGGATGCGCGGGTTCCGAATCAAAGCGCGCGCAATCGCGGTGCGTTGCTTCTGGCCGCCGGAGAGCGTGATGCCGCGTTCGCCGACCATGGTCTGATAGCGCTCCGGAAAGCCCTCGATGTCGACGGCGATATTTGCCGCATCCGCAGCTTCGCGAATTTCCTCGTCGCTGGCGGATTCCACGCCCAGAGCAATATTTTCGCGGATGCGGTCGCTGAACAAAAATGTTTCCTGCGGTACAAAACCAATGTTCTGTCGCAGAGACGCCACAGGGAACTCGCGGATCGGACGGCCATCTAGCAGAACCATCCCCGGCGCCGCATCGTAAACGCGCGGGATCAGATTGACCAATGTGCTCTTTCCCGAGCCGGTGGGGCCAACGATCGCCATGCTGGTGCCCGCCAGAATGCGAAGGTTCAAGTTATGCAGCACAACCTTGCCGTCGTACTCAAAATTCAGCCCGCGGAATTCAATTTCTCCTTCCACCGGGCGCTCTTTCGCTTCCGACTCATCTTGGATCGCGGGCTTTTCCTGCAGAATCTCATTCAGCCGAAGCAAGGATGCCGTGCCACGCTGAAAAATGCTAACCACCCATCCCAAAGCGATGATGGGGAAGGTAAGTTGCATCATGTAGATGTTGAATGCGGTGAAGGCGCCGATTTGCATGCGTCCTGCTAAGACTTCGCGGCCTCCGATCCACAACACCAGCACCAAAGCCAGGCCGAGCATCAATTCCAGCGTGGGCCACAACATGCCCATCAGCCGCACCAGTTTCAGACTGCGGGCAACGTATTCCTGATTGGCGGCTTCAAAGGATGCAATTTCCGCCTCCTCTTGCACATAGGCGCGAATCACCCGCGCTCCAGAAAAGTTTTCCTGGGCCCGCGCCGAAATGTCGGAGAACATCGCCTGTATCCTCTCAAAGCGCTCGTGAATACGCCGCCCGAAATATTGAATCGTTACGCTGACAATCGGCAGCGGCAGGAAAGCGTACAGCGTCAACTTGGGACTGTTGCGCACCATGAACCATAAAGCCGCGGCTGTGAACACCAGCGTATTGGCGGAGTACATGATGGCCGGGCCCATGAGCATGCGCACCGCATTCAGATCATTCGTCACCCTCGCCATAATGTCGCCGGTGCGCATGCGCTGGTAGTAAGAGTAGGAGAGCGTTTCCAGGTGGGCAAAAAGGTCGTTGCGCAGATCGAATTCAATGTCGCGAGAAATGCCAATGACGATCCAGCGTGTGAGAAACAGGAAAATGCCCCGGACTACGGCTAAGGCCAACACCTGCAGCGTGAAGATCAAAAGCTTGTGGCGGGTGACGCCGCTTGTCAAGCTTTGCGCTGCATTTCCGATGACTCTTGGAAGTCCCGCCTGAGCGCCGTTACTCAGGACAATACAGAGCGCACCCACAACAAATCCCCAGCGATAGCGCTTGAGATAAGGCAGCAGCGGACGCATGCTGTTTGGAATCATCGACAGGTTGTAGATGAAATTCTAGCAGGCCGGGGTGCAAGCTTTGGCTGAGACGGAGACGACTTAGGCAGCGAGTCAACCGGACGTCGAACGTTTGGACAAGCTGAGGTAAAGTTAATGACGGTCAGAGTCGCGGGTTAGTCGCGGAATGAACGGGATTAGATCTCGTCCGAAAGTGATTGCGCTTAAAGTCGCAAGTACAATCAACCATGCGGCGAAGAAAGCCCATCCTAAGTCGAAGATTAAGACCTGATCAAAATCCATAGCGTTGTTCCTCTAGGGCGCTTGCGAAAGCTGAAGGGGTTAGGAAAATCCTATCCCCTGCAGCAGGCAAACCACGCTGAAACAAAATCAGAGCGAAATCTTACTCTTCCGGAGGAGCAGGGGCGTTTTGCACATGCTGCTGCATACGCGCTTCGCGATTGGCCTCGAACTCCTTCAACTTGCTCTGCTGATCGGGAGTCAGCATTTGATAAAGCTCATTGTGAATGCGGGCTGCCTCGACCTTTAATTGCACCAGGGTCTGGGCTTGCTGTGCTACCAGGGCCTGGACCTTCGTGGCATCATAGGTGCCCTCTTCATACTGCTTGAGTTGCTGATCCAGTTGGTGCACCTGTGTCATGAGTGGCTTCAGCGTGGCATGTTCTTTCTGCAGAGTGGCCTTCATTTGGGTCTTCTGTTCGTCGGTCACATTTAGATACTTGGCATAAAACTGCATCATGCGGCCGTCCATCCCGAGAGGGCCGTGCATTCCACCGTGCATCGGTGGCGGCGCCGGAGTTGTGTCCGCTGTTTGAGATTTTGCGATTGCACCGCCCAGTAACACAGCCAGAGCCGCGACAGCAAAACGAAGACCAATCGATTTCATAAACTTCCTTCCCTTCTTTACAGCAACCCGGCAGTCTTGCGTACACTCATAGGAACACGATTTGGGCAGGAAAGTAGTAAAAACTGAGTAAATCCGAGTAAAGTTTTGTCATCAGGGAAGCCTCTTCTCTGCTGACAATTCTTTACCTCGAAGCGCGGGTTGCCTGGTGCACAATGAAATCCAGAAATAACATGGAACGCATTCTGGTCATCGACGACGATGTTGAACTCTGTACTCTGGTGGGCGAATATTTGCAGGCCGAAGGTTTCATTGTGGAAGCGGCCCACGATGGCGAAAGCGGTCTGCAGCGAGCTACGGGCGGGGGATATCTCCTGGTAGTGCTGGATGTGATGTTGCCCGGCATCAACGGTTTCGAGGTACTGAGAAGAATTCGCGCGACTTCACGGTTGCCTGTTCTGCTGCTCACGGCGCGTGGAGAAGACGTCGATCGCATCGTCGGTCTGGAAATCGGCGCCGATGATTATCTGCCAAAACCGTTTAATCCGCGGGAACTGGTGGCGCGGATTCGAGCCGTTTTACGCCGCACCCGCAGTGACAAATCTTCTCCCGCGGCTCCGGATATCGTGCGCGTAGGCGAGATTGAACTCGATCCTGCTACGCGCAGCGTGCGCCGGGATGGTCAACCGGTAGACCTGACATCGGTTGAATTTAATTTGCTGGAAGTTTTGTTGCGAGAGGCGGGGCGCGTAGTGCCGCGCGAGCGTCTGGTGAATGCCGTGTTAAGCCGCAAATTCTCGCCCTTCGATCGCAGCATCGACATGCATGTGAGCAAGGTTCGCAAGAAGCTTGGAGATACCGATAGCGACGAGCACATCAAAACGATCCGAGGCGTGGGCTACATTTTTGCCCGTCCCCGTGAAAAGGTGAAGACGACGTCATGAAGAGTCTTTTCCTTAAAATTTTTCTTTCTTTCTGGGTTGCGCTAGCGCTGTTCCTCGTCCTGGCTATTCTCGTCACCCTCGCATTTCGCCCGCGCAACGCCACTTGGGAAGCCCTTCGCACGACCACCTTGAATGACTCCATCGCCGCTTATGAAGATGGCGGCGCAACTCAACTGAGCCAGTTTTTCGATAATTTGGAAGCGAGTCAGCATGTCCGCGCCTTTCTTTTCGATGAACACGGTAAGGAGCTTTCACTCCGCCAGACACCTGACTGGGCCATCCGCGTGGCCTCGGGAGGGAAACGCACCCCGCACGACGGAGTGTTCTTCCCACCTCCTCCCGTGCAGCGAGAATCGCGAGCTTCGTCCGACGGTAACCATCGTTACACGCTGGTGATGGGCCTGCCGCCCGGTCCGCGCTTCTTCTTCGGCCCACGCGGGATGCCCGTGCCGGGCTTGATCATTGCTGTCCTCTCTTCAGGCATCGTTTGCTATTTTCTTGCCTGGTATTTAACCAAGCCAGTGTCCCAGTTGCGCGCTGCCACGCAGCGACTCGCCGCTGGTGACCTGACTGCGCGCGCGGGGAATCCAAACAGCCGGCGAGGCGATGAAATCGCCGGACTGGTGCGCGATTTCGACACCATGGCTGGCCGGTTGGAAAACTTGGTGAAAGCGCAATCCCGTCTGCTGAATGATATTTCTCATGAGCTGCGTTCTCCGCTGGCGCGCCTGAATGTGGCGCTTGGCCTCGCGCGGCAGCGCTCCGGGCCGGAAAGCGCGAGCATGCTGGAGCGCATTGAACTTGAAGCCAGCCGCCTCAACGAACTCATCGGACGCCTGCTCACTCTGGCCCGACTTGAGGACGGTGAGCAGCGTGTGCCGCCTACGCCAGTCCTTCTGGATGAAGTGGTGTTGAACGTGGCTGAAGATGCCGAGTTCGAGGCGCAAGCTCGCCATTGTCACGTCCGCAGCACCCTCCCGGCGGGGAATTGGGCGGTGCGTGGCGAGGCCTCCTTGTTACATAGTGCAATCGAGAACGTCGTCCGCAATGCGATTCGCTACACGCACGAGCGCACAACGGTGGAGATTCACCTCGAGAAAATTCCGAACTCCGCCAGCGGTGAAGCCGTGGTGAGCGTCACCGATTGTGGATCCGGCGTTCCCGCGGATGCGCTGGAAAAATTGTTTCAGCCATTCTATCGTCTGGACGATGATCGAGGACGACAGACCGGCGGAGTTGGCCTTGGTTTGGCAATTACGGAAAGAGCGGTGCGCTTTCATGGCGGCCGCGTTGCGGCCTTCAATCGGGCGGAAGGCGGTCTGCTTGTGGAAATCCATCTTCCCCTGCTCGCTAACTCCAGCGCCGACACGGCGGCCGAGCCGATGCCTGAGAAACAAGAGGCCTAACAGTGGTCAGTGGCTAGTGATCAGCTTTCGAATGCCCGCGTTCGGGCCGTTCACCGGGTGACCACTCCACACTGTCGACTGGCCATTGCTGCCTTTCCCTCCGGCCACTAATAACTGATCACTGCCCACTGCTCCCAGGCAACTCCCAGTCGCTTCCGCGGTTCCAATGAATCTGACCGGGGTTTGCTCTTCCTGTGCATTCCTGATACACAAATGGATGGTATTCAAGCCTTCATTGAAGGTACAAGCCCGGTTTATGGTTGCCGGGGAGTGCGGCAGCACGTTCACAGGAGATAAAGGGAAGCATGCGGACAAGGTTTACCTGGATTTTGGGGATCGCGACTCTGATTTTGATGGGAGTGGTCGCTTGCAGCACGAAATACGCTTCTTCTAGTAACGGATTGGTAGTCGTCTCCACACAGGGCAATGCAGTGATGGACACCTTCAGCCTTGATTTAGGCAATGGCCACCTTGCGGAGATTAACAATGCCGCCGGACCGCCCACGAATGGTGTGCCAACGTCTGCCGTGCTTGATCCGGCCGGTGCATACGCATACATCCTGGTCACGCAGAGTTCGACAGTGAATGATAGTGCCACCGGAATCGAGATGTTCCCGGTAGCTTCCGACGGAAAGTTAGGCTCCGGAACGACGACTGTATTAAACGGTGGCGTAAGTCCCGCGGCTATGGTTATCGACTCGGCAGGTAAATTTCTTTTCGTCGCCGACTCTGCGCCAGGAGCCGTTTCCGTGCTTGCCATCGGAAGTAGCGGCACTTTGACAGAGGTGGCGGGTTCGCCTTTTCTGTTGCCCGCGCAGACGGGCGGCACGACCCCAAGCGCTTCCGCGCTTGCCGTTACTCCGACCGTCTACCCCCCTGCGTATGCAATTTGTTCGGGGAATGTACCTCCGACTTCAGAAAACCTGTATGTGACCGATTCCGTCAATTACATGGTATTGAATTACCCGGTCCCTTCAACAGGAACTCTTCCGACTACGCCAACGTCATCGAATCCGACGGGCACCGTTCCCTCAGGAGTCACCGTCGACCCCTGCAACCGGTTTGTTTACGTGGCAAATTCGACTTCAAATAACGTCAACGCTTTTACGGTTTGCAACGCCGTTTCTTTACCGAACTGCCCGCGAGCCGACTACAGCTTACTGTCGGTCACAGGTTCGCCGTTCCCTGCCGGCAATACTCCGGGCCCTTTGCTCGAAGATGCGTTTGGTAACTATCTCTACGTGCTGGATCAGGGGCAAAACGCCATATCCGCGTACAAGATCAGCACTACCACGGGCAGCTTGACGGCGCAGACTCCGGCAACCATCGCGACCAATTCATTCCCCACGTCGATCGCCATCCGTAGCGATAACAGCTGGATGTTTGTGACCAATCTTAACTCAGCTAATCTCTCGCAATATGCCATCACTCCTTCCAGTGGAGGATTAACGCCGCAGCCACCGGTACAAACTGACAATAATCCGTGGGGCGTAGCGGTGAAGTAGTTCGATTGGCAATTTAGGTAGGGATTTTCAGAATCATGTAGGCGCCCACCATGGCGAAAATCAGATCTGGCGACCAAGCCGCCAGAGCTGGCGGAAGCTGGCTGAGATCGCCCATGGCCTCGAACAACCTCGACACTACCGTGTAGACGACGGCGATCCCCACGGCGACTGCTACCCCTGTAATCGCGCCTTTCTTGGCCGCTGAAAGTGAAAACGGCACGGCCAGCACCGCCATAATCAAAGTAATCAACGGGAAGGAGAGCTTTTTGTTGAGCTGCACGCGCAGCCGCACTACGTCGAAGCCGCTTTGCTGCAGGTCACGGATGTAACGGCGCAATTCCTCGTAATTCATCTCGGAGTACTGTTTTACTTCCTTCTTGAAATAGGTGGGCGACTCGCTGAGCTCCGGGAAGGTTGAGACCTCGAAGGTGCGGAAGCCGGCGATGGCTGGTCCGTGCAGAGAGCGCTCCCACCCCTGTTCGAAGATCCAACGGTTGAGACTGTCAGCCCAGTGCGCGCGCTCGGCGTGTACGCGCTGCGAGATGGTGAAGCTGGCGGGGTCGATTTGAAAGATCGTGACGCTAGCGAACTGGTCGCGGTCGGGATCGAAAAACTGATAGTAGTAAATGTCGTCGTGCTGGCCGAAGATCCACTTCCGGTCAGGACGCAGATAAGTCTGTGCTGGCTTGCCCTTAATCTCATTGTGCAGCGCCTCTTGGCGCTTGTTGGTGTGAGGCAGATAGAACTGATCGGCGAAGAATAATCCGATCGCCAGAAATGCGGCCGCCGTCATCACAGGGGTGACGATGCGGTAGATGCTGGTTCCGGTGGCTTTAATCGCGGTGATTTCGTTGGAGCGGTTCATCAGGCCAAAGGTGATGAGCACCGCCAGCAGCATGATCAACGGAGCCACGCTGTACAGCAGGTAGGGGGCGACGTTGAGAAGATACTCCGCGACCACGATGGCGGGCGTCTGATTTCTCAGGATGTCGCCCAGCAACTCGAACAAAGTGAAGACCAGCAGCAGGACGAGGAATGTCGAGAGGATCATTCCGAGGTAGACGAAGAAATCGCGTAGAACGTAGTCATCCAGTAGCGTTGGAAAGCTGGCGCTAAACATGCGGCGGCGAGTGGAGGCGCGTTCGAAAGCGCTGGAGCTGTCTCTGCGCCCCAACCGGAATGTGGGAAGGCGGCCGTTGGCAGGAGAAACGTCGTGCTTGCCGGCAAGGCGGAACGCCGACAGTGAGATGGGCCTGCGTTCGGCTTGCCACAGCAGAATTGCCCCGGCAGCGAAAAATGCGATATTGGCCAGCCACGCTCCGAGCATGGGTCCGACTTTGCCCTGGCGCGCTAGAGATACTCCGATCAGCGAAACGAAGTAGTAGATGAAGACCAACGCAATGGTGAGGACGAAACCTCCCGACTTCCCGCTCTTCTTCGAAGAAAGTCCCAGAGGGATTCCAACCATGGCCAAAACGAGACAGGCCGTCGGGAGCGCTAAGCGGCGGTGAAACTCGATCAGGTACCAACGCGCGGATACGGGATCGGCACGGCGCGCAAGATCGCGCAGCGTCCAAGTGCTTACCAATCCGACGGGAACTTGTTCGTCACCTTTGTTTTCTGTCGAAGGCAGATCGAGGGGAATGTCGGTCTGCTGGAAGGTGGAGATTTGGTAGTGGTCTGCCAGCTTGGGATCCGTTTCATGAGTGGCACCGTCGACTAAATGCAGGTGGAGCCTGTCCTGGCCTTCGGGAACGAGTATGCCTTCGTGTGCCAGAGTAATGCTCGGGTTGGCGGGGTCCGAGATGTCGGCGAGAAAAACGCCTTTCCAAACCGCCGCACCTTGAGCGGTGTGGACGTCCTGCACATAGAGCACAATCTTGGGGAAACCTTCGTAGAAAACTCGAGGCTGCACTTCGAAGGAAACTTGGGAACCCTTGAGTTGATCCTCGAGATGTCCCAGCGACGCGAGCGACCACGGCGCCAGATAGAGCCCGTTGCCCAAAGCCAGGAACCAGGCGCCAAGGACAAAAATCGCCAGCACGCGGCCGAAGTTCCATACACCCATGCCGCTGGCGCGCATCGCGGTAATTTCGCTATCGGCGGCGAGGCGACTCAGTCCGAGGAGAATTCCCACCAGCACGCTCATGGGGATGGTGTAGGTGAGTGCAAGCGGGACAGTGTAAAAGAAAATTGCGGCTACGCTAGGCAGGGGCGCGCTGGCGCGGACCACCAGTTCCAGAATGCGTCCCAGATCGCGGGTGAACAACACGAAGGTGAAGATCGCCGCACCGATCAGGGCGTGCGAGGTCACTTCCCGAAGAATGTAGCGGGTGAGAATCCGCATGGGAGACGCGCTTCTGAGGGCAGGATAGCACGGGCTTCGGCAAGCGCGAATTTTCGGCACCACTGGATCAACCAAAGGACTAGGATGACGTGGGCGTCAGATCGGCCAAGTCCCACCAACCTCCCTCGCGCACGCGGTTATCCGGCTTTCAGAAATAACGCAGACAGCGGGGGCAAAGTGAGCTTGAGCGAATAGGGACGCCCGTGTGCCGGTTCGGCTTCTGCATGAACGCCGCCCAGATTCCCGACGCCGGTGCCGCCGTATTCCATGGCGTCGCTGTTCAGCAATTCGCGCCAGTAGCCGGCTTCGGGAACTCCGACCCGATAGCCAATCCGAGTGATCGGAGTGAAGTTGCAAACGATGAGAACCGTGTCCTTGGCGGTTTCACTCTTGCGCAGAAGCGAAATCGTGCTGGTGAGATTGTCATTGCAATCCACCCACTCGAAGCCAGCGGCGTTGTTATCAAGTACGTGCAGCGCGGGTTCGCTGCGATAGAGGCGGTTCAGCTGTCCCACCCACTCTTGCAAGCCGCTGTGCACCGAATACTGAAGCACGTGCCACTCCAGGCTGGTGTCATGCGCCCACTCGCGGACCTGGCCGAACTCGCATCCCATGAAAAGCAATTTCTTACCGGGCTGGGCGTACATGTAGCCGTATAAAAGCCTGAGGTTGGCAAAGCGCTGCTTTTCGTCGCCAGGCATCTTGCCGATCAACGAACCCTTGCCGTGGACGACCTCATCGTGTGAAAGTGGCAGCACGAAATTTTCCTGAAACGAATACAGCATGCGGAAGGTGAGCTTGCTGTGATGGTACTTGCGGTGGATGGGATCCTGTTTGAAATATTCAAGAGTGTCGTGCATCCATCCCATGTCCCACTTCATGCCGAAGCCGAGGCCGCCGAGATACACCGGCCGCGAAACCATGGGCCAGGAAGTGGACTCTTCCGCGGTGGTTTGGATTTCGGGATGCTCTTTGTAGGCTTCCTGATTGAAGCGGCGTAGGAAATCGATGGCGTCGAGATTTTCGCGGCCACCAAATTTGTTGGGGATCCACTCACCCAGCTTGCGGGAGTAGTCGAGATAAAGCATCGAAGCGACTGCATCCACGCGCAAGCCGTCGATGTGGTACTTATCGAGCCAGAACATGGCGCTCGACATGAGGAAGCTGCGCACTTCGGTGCGCCCGTAGTTGAAGATATGCGTCTTCCAGTCGGGGTGGAAACCCTGTCGCGAATCGGCATGTTCGTAGAGATGGGTGCCATCGAAATAAGCGAGGCCGTGAGCATCGGAAGGGAAGTGGGAGGGCACCCAGTCGAGGATCACCGCAATGCCATGCTGGTGCAGGTAATCCACCAGGTACATGAAATCCTGCGGTGTTCCATACCGCGAAGTGGGAGCGAAATAGCCCGTAGTCTGGTATCCCCACGAACCATAGAAGGGATGCTCCATCACCGGCAGGAATTCCACATGGGTGAAACCCATGCGGCCGACATACCCGGCGAGACGAGGCGCCGTTTCACGATAGGTGAGCGGGCGATTATGTTCTTCGGGAACGCGCATCCACGACCCGAGGTGGACTTCATAGATGGATTGTGGGGCGCGCAGCGAGTTGCGGGCCGCGCGTTTCTCCATCCACTCGCCGTCGCCCCATTGGTAGTCGAGATCCCATACCACCGAAGCCGTGCGCGGAGGCTTTTCGTGCCACAGGCCAAGCGGGTCAGCTTTGTCCACATGGTAGCTGTGTCGCCGCGACTCAATATGAAATTTGTAGAGGGCGCCCTTGTTGACTCCGGGAACAAATCCCTCCCAGATTCCGGAATCTCCCCGGGGCTGGAGG
Organism: Candidatus Sulfotelmatobacter sp.; assembly: GCA_049515395.1. Classification (GTDB taxonomy): domain Bacteria; phylum Acidobacteriota; class Terriglobia; order Terriglobales; family Acidobacteriaceae; genus Sulfotelmatobacter. The sequence goes on from JBEKUD010000028.1 coordinate 24,171, forward strand.
AGCTTGCTTCGGGCGCCCCATGAGTTGAAGTTACCAATCACGGAAACCAAGCTCGCATTGGGAGCCCAAACACTGAACATGGTGCCGGATTGCCCATCACGCGTCACCAAGTGGGCGCCCACCGTTTCATACAGGCGATAGTTGCTGCCTTCGTTGAACAGGTACAAATCCTGATCCGAAAGAAGCGTCGGGCGATCAGAGGCGGCGATGGGAGTTTCTGGCATTTCTCGAGTCCTTAGTGTACCGGAAGAGGCGGATGGGGAAATACACAGACTGGAGTAGGCCTGCCGGGATGCTGGCCAGGTAACTTATTCAGAACCTTCTGCCACGTGCTTCCGTGCGCTGACCGGGCCGAATCCACATGCTAGACTGACTCTTCTCCATGTCCGCCCTTCGTCTGATTCTTCTCTGGCATCAGCACCAGCCCTTCTACAAGGACTTGGTGACGGGCGCATACCGTTTGCCTTGGGTGCGTCTCCATGCGCTAAAGGATTATTACGGCATGGTAGAATTGCTGGACGAGTTTCCCAATGTCCACCAGAACTTCAATCTGGTGCCGTCACTGATCACGCAGATTCAGGACTATGTTGCAGGAACAGCCCAGGATCCGTTTCTGAAGGTGGCGGCCAAGCCCGCCAAGGATTTGACGCAGTCCGAACGGCAATTTGCACTGCAGTATCTATTCCAGGCCAACATCGCGAACGTGATCGGGAGATACCCGCGCTACCGGGAGCTTTGGGAGCGGTTTCGGGAGCATGGGTTCTCGGCAGAGAAGGCGGAAAAATATTTTCTGCCGCGCGACTTGACGGATTTACAGGTGCTGTCGCAAATCGCGTGGTTTGACGAATTCTTCCTGGAAGATGAAGACGTTGCAGAATTGATCCGAAAAGAGCGTGATTATTCGCTCGAAGAGCAGAGTTTTGTCATTGCACGGGAGGGGCAAATTCTGGCGAAAGTCTTGCCGGCGTATGCCGACGGCGCGGAAAAAGGCTCGATCGAGATTTCCGCAACGCCTTTCTATCATCCCATTCTTCCTTTGGTATGTGACACAACTGCGGGTGCGATCTCGTCGCCGGGCTTGCCCCTGCCGCAAAACCGCTTCCGTCATCCCGAAGACGCGCGCGAACAACTGGTGCGCGCTCTCGATTTACATCAGCAGGTGTTTGGGGTGCGTCCAGTGGGCGTTTGGCCTTCGGAGGGCAGCGTTTCCGAAGAGGTGCTGGGGATTGCGCATAGTCTGGGCATCAAGTGGATGGCCACCGATGAAGGGGTGCTCGGCCGCAGCACGGGCGTATTCTTTCAGCGTGATAACAACGGGCGGTTGCCCGCACATTTGGCGGAGCGCCTCTATAACATTCACCGCTATGACGACGGTCGCTCCACCATGAACCTGGTGTTCCGGGACCACACGATTTCGGATCTCATCGGCTTTGTCTATTCGGGGATGGATCCGGGAGAAGCTGCCCGACATCTTCTTCGGAATATCAAAGACGCCGCCCAACCGGTGCTCGCGCAAGGGCGCGACGCGGTGGTATCGGTGATTCTGGACGGGGAAAACGCTTGGGAGTATTACCCGAAGTCGGGACGGGAGTTTCTTCGGCGATTTTATGATGCGCTGCAGCGCGAGGGAGGTCTCGAAGCGGTCACTGTTTCCGAGGCGATTGCTCGTCATCGCAATTTGTCGCCGTTGAAGTCGCTTATACCTGGTTCGTGGATCAACTCAAATTTTAATGTATGGATTGGAGCTCCTGAAGACAATCGTGCCTGGGACTATCTGTACCAGGCGCGCGAATTTTATACGCAGAATGCAGCCAAGGCCAGCGAGGCGCAACGCAAGCTGGCTTTTGAAGAGGTCCTGATCGCCGAGGGCAGTGACTGGAACTGGTGGTATGGTCCCGAGCACCATTCGGCCAATGATCGCGATTTTGACGAGCTTTACCGCAAGCATCTCTCGAACATTTACCAGGCGCTGGGGGCGACGCCTCCGGATTATTTAGCGCAACCGATCACCGGAGGCGAAGTGCGCCCGGCGTTTACGCCGCAAACCGCATATATCCATCCACGCGTGACCGGCGACAACATCCGCTACTTCGAGTGGATGGGTGCGGCCATTTTCACAGCCGACCAGCGTGCCGGAGCAATGCACGGCAAGCAGTTCCTCCTGGATTCCATGTACGCTGGAATCGATAACACGTTCGTCTACGGGCGATTGGACTTTGCGGGTCCGGTGCCGGATATGGAACTGGATGTGGTTGTGAATCTGGAGTCGTGGGCGAGCGGAGAAGTTCGTCCTCGGAGATCTCTCCGGCTCGATGCCAAGGTGCAAGACGGCAAAGTTACGGCATGGAAGGTTGAGGGGCAGGAGGAGTCGACGTCCACCTCTTCGGCGAAACCTGAGGACGGCGCCAAGGTGGTGCTACTGCGCAATTTTGAGTTTCGACTTCCGCTGAGTTGGATGCTCGCCAAACCTATATCGGGAAACCCTCCGGGAGCGGTCACTTCAAGTGCAATGGCCATTGCGCCGACCAGCAGGCTCAAGTTGCGCTCTAGCTTATGGCAAAACCGCCTTCCGGTAGATGCGTTACCGGTGGAAGGCTGGATCGAACTGCAGTTGCTCAGCGAATGGGAATTGGCGGCGGGGATGTAGAAATCTCTAACGCGGCACGCAAGCCCTACCGCTTGCGCGAGAACTATTGACTTCAAAGAACTTCCTGATCTGCGCCCAATACTTCTGAACAACCCATATTCTGTCCTCAGATGCCCGCCACGAGCCAAGGGTTGTTTGCGCGGGATCGAAGGCATCCCATCGCAGAGGATGATCGCTCTTTGAACTGCTCCCGACCGAGCCGGAGGCAAGAATTCGGTGACGATGTCGCGTTTGAATCGTGTTCTGAACATCTCTCGAATGTCATGGAATCACAGCGGTCGTGTTAACAGTTACAGACAGTGCATTTCGGACGGTCGCAATAAAAAGCCGGACCGACTGGCCCGGCCTTTCGACATGAATTCCTTCGGGCAAATCCCGCTTACTGCCCCGGGTTCGCCGCTGGGGCGGTCATGGCCAGGGGACGATTCAGTTCGAGCGTAAGTTCGGTTCCGACGGGCAGTGTGGCTGAACGGTGCTTGCTGAGCCAGTGAGCTCCGGTTGAGCTGGCGCCGACGACTCCGCCGATGAGTATTCCCGGCGGGCCGCCAATGAGTCCGCCAATCAACATGCCGCCAGCCGTGCCGCCGCCTGTTTCTATTTGGTCATGGCGGTCATGTCCAGATCCCTTAAACTCGCCCTCCCGGTTTACATCCGTGCCACCTCCGATATTGGTATCCACCAGCGTGGCGTCCAAAAACAGCCGCTCGCCAGTTGGGAGGACAAGGGCTTCGGGCAGAATGCCGATGGTTGGTCTACCTGTGATACGCCGAGGTTCCACTACCCTGGTGACGCGGCCCTCGACCATCGTTCCAGAAGGAATTACCGTCTTGCCGTCGAGAACCACCGCCTCCGTGAGTCGCGCCTGAAAAGGATCACCGGCTTTGTTGCTGAATGTCGCGAGCGTTGTTTCCAGCTTGACCATCAGTGCGGTGCCGGCCGGGACGGGCGCGCTTGTTTGCGCGACGGCCATGGTTGCCAGTAATACGATGCAGGGTAGAACCATCAGCTTCTTCATCGATCCTCCTCGTGTCTTACAACCCTAAAATCTCCCGATTGTTGCTTTTGACTCTAGTCGAGATGGATGTCCGTAACAACCTTCAGAGTCGTCAGTGAACCATCGTAGATAAGAGTACGCACGCAGATAAGAGTGCGATTGTTCGGAGGTAGGAAATCTGAAAACAGCGGATGTGAGCGTTGTCACAATGCGGCGATGTTCCATCCGCTATAATTGTGAGTTTCGGAACACATCATGACAGAAAATACCCGGGCTTCGGCTCGCTGACTGCCCGGCGCCTCTCATCGGGAGGAGATAACAATTCGCAAATTTACTCACACAAGGACGGTAAGCGCAGCATGACGGATATTGGAGCAATCATCGGGCGCGAAGTGCTGGACTCGCGCGGCAATCCTACGGTTGAAGCAGAAGTGCAACTGGTGGGCGGAGCGGTCGGGAGGGCCATCGTCCCAAGCGGCGCATCGACGGGCGAACATGAGGCGGTCGAACTGCGAGATGGAGACAACGCGCGTTTTCTCGGCAAAGGAGTGCTGAAGGCGGTAGAGAACGTGAATGGGGAAATCGCCGAAGCGCTGGCGAACTGGGATGCCGCCGATCAACGCGGGCTCGACCAGAAGATGATTGAACTCGACGGCACGGAAACGAAAGGCCGGCTTGGTGCGAACGCAATTCTGGCTGTCTCGATGGCGGCTGCCCGCGCGGCTGCTGCGGAGTATGGCTTGCCGCTTTACCGGTATCTTGGTGGAGTGGGGGCCAATATTTTGCCCACGCCAATGATGAATATCCTCAACGGTGGAGCGCATGCCGATAACAACGTCGACTTCCAGGAATTCATGGTGATGCCTGTGGGCGCGCCAACTTTTTCAGAGGCGCTGCGCTGGGGCGTGGAAGTTTTCCATACGCTCAAGGAAGTGCTGAAAAAGCGAGGCTACAACACCGCCGTCGGTGATGAAGGCGGGTTCGCGCCGTCAGTGAAGTCGAATGTCGAGGCCATCGAGGTGGTGCTGGAAGCGATCCAGCAAGCCGGTTACAAGCCCGGAGAAGAGATCGCGATCGCGCTCGATCCCGCGGCCAGTGAGTTCTTTCAGGATGGCAAATACGTCTTCAAGAAATCAGACAAGTCGGCAAAAAGGTCGGACGACATGGTTCAGTTCTATGCCAAGTGGGTCAAAGACTATCCCATCGTTTCTCTCGAGGACGGACTCGCCGAAAACGATTGGGACGGGTGGGAGAACCTGACCAAAGAACTCGGCGGGAAAGTTCAGCTCGTGGGCGACGATATCTTTGTAACGAACATCCAAATTTTCGCCGAGGGCATTGAGAAGGGAATCGCCAATTCCATTCTTATAAAGCTGAACCAGATCGGCACGGTCAGTGAGACTTTGGACGCGATCGATCTGGCGCGGCGCAATGGTTACACCTCGGTGATCTCGCATCGCTCTGGCGAGACCGAAGACACGTTCATCGCCGACTTTGCCGTAGCAACCGGTGTCGGCCAGATCAAGACGGGCTCAGCCTCCCGCACCGACCGCATCGCAAAGTACAACCAGTTGCTGAGAATTGAGCAGGAGTTGGGCGATGGCGCAAGATTCTTGGGGCTGAGTGCGCTGAACTACACCAGGTAGTCCGACTCTCTCGTTTGGTTCTCGGGGCGGCCGGGAAAATTGTGGGAGCAGCTTCCGCTAAATGCCCCAGGGACTGCGGTAGGGCGGCTTCAACAGGCTCGATGCCAGGTCTGCACCATGAGTGAACTGGAAGTTCTGTGCATCCCACTCCAACAGCTCGTGCGTGCGGACGGCAATGCAGCCAAGCATCAGTGTTTCCACGATGGGAGCCTCGTATGCATAATTAGCACGAGCCGGTGAACCACCCTGGCACGCGCGGACCCATTCGAGGAAGTGCGCGGCGTCTGCGTTGCTGGCACTCCCACCGAGTTCCGGCTTCGCAGGCTGGAACGGCTCTTCTTTTTTCGCGGGCATCCCGTAAGGCATGGTTATCTTTCCGTCCGCAGACAGCACACGCGGATTCTCTCCCATGAAGGCGGTCATTAGCTTGCCACCGTCTCCTGTGTAGATCACGCCTTCGCCGCCGGTACCCATCTCGGTGGTGTCGTCCAGTTCCACCGGACGGATCGGTTCAATACCTCCGTCGTACCAATTCAGCTTCAACTCGGACCGAGTCTCCGTCTTCGCAAAATCAAAATGTACCGATGATGCGACGGGATAAGAATCGGGAAATAGTTCAGTTGTGCTCGCCTGGATTCGGTGAGCCGCTTGCAATCCGACTGCGCGAGAGATGGTATCGAAACCATACTCTCCCATGTCCCCGAGTGCGCCGCAGCCAAAGTCGTACCAAGCACGCCACACGAATGGCAGATAACTTCTGCGGAAAGGCCGCATCGGAGCCGGTCCCACCCACATGTCCCAGTTCAGTCCATCTGGAATCTCATCGGCATGCGTCGGCGTCGCCAGTCCCTGCCTCCAGAATGCGGATGCCCGCTTTGTCCAGATGTCGATGGATCGAACCGGCCCAATCACACCTTTACTCAGCAGCTCCTGCACCTGCCGTGACGCTTCGGAATCCGAGTTGAAGATAGAAACTTGCGTCGCGCGCCCAGTCTCCTTCGCGACCCGCGCCATCTCCCGGCACTCCCAAACGTTATGCGCCATCGGTTTCTGGCTGTATACGTGCTTTCCCGATCGCATGGAAGCGATCGCAATCGGGGCGTGCCAGTGATCGGGAGTGCTGACGATAACCGCGTCGAGATCTTTCTCCTTGGCAAGAAGTTCGCGAAAATCTTCGTAAGCCGTGCAGCCATTGTAGGTAGGCTTGCCGCGCTCCTTCGCGTAGAACGCGTTTACGATGCCTTCTGCCACGTTACGGCCCGCAGTAGGCCCGGGCAGCGTTGCACCCCAAGAGGGATCCTGCAGAACCATGCGCACTTTGTTTCTCAGTTCGTTCCGGCCCCAGTCCAGGTAGTCGGTGCTGCCGCGGTTCACATCGCAGACGGCCACCACCTGGACCTCAGCCAGCCGCAGCGCATCCAGCAGAACGCGTAATCCCTGCGAGCCCACGCCAATACACCCAATGGTTAGCTTGTTACTTGCCCTGTCATTCGCATTGTCGCTGGCTCCGATCCGCGGCATAGCCCGTGCCGTTCTGCTCAGCGACAGGGTTGACGCCGCTATGCCAAGTCCCTGAAGTAGTTCCCGGCGGTTCACGCTGGCCTCTTGGGGCTGCGATAAGAAAAAGCAAAAAGTGTTCGGTGGAAATGCCGCAAGCTGGTCATGGCAAATCAGCTTAAACCCTGATGGTTGCCTTTGTCTCACGAGCACAGCGCCAACCAGAGAATAAGAACTGGAGATCAAACGAGCCTCTGGAAGGCGGCCTCGGAACGGCTCGTGAAGACCGTGAGTCTGGCCATCTTTTCCCGATGCTGCCGGCGCATCTTCGGTGATAATTGCATCGCCGATGGATAAATCGCTCAGCAAGAGAAACAGACGCGGCAAACGGCCTGCGCTGTCGGCGGAAACGATTTCTCACCTTCCCGAGCTTGGTCTCGGCTTCGGATTGCTGCTGGCGATACTCAGTTATTGGCCAGTGCTTGGCTACGGCTTCGTATATGACGACTTGCAACAAATTGTTGAGAATCCTGCGCTGACCTCCTGGAGATATATCCCGCAATACTTCACAGCGAACGTGTGGGCGGGCGTCTTTCCCGCGGGGTGGGGCTACTATTACCGGCCATTGTTCTTACTGTGGCTTCGGCTGAATTACACTCTCTTTGCACTGAGGCCCTGGGGATGGCATCTCGCCAGCCTGCTCGCGCACCTGGCCGCAACGGTAGCTTGTTTCCTCGTATTCCGGCAATGGACGAAAGACGGTGTGGTCGCAGGGTGGGGCGCAATGCTCTTTGCGGTTCACCCCATACACGTTGAATCCGTCGCCTGGATCTCGGCTGTGCCGGAGATCTTGTTCACACTTGCCGGCTTGGGAGCGATTTATAGCTACGTGCGGTATCGCCAGAAACACCGCCCGGCGTTGCTGCTGGTCTCGGCGATACTGTACGCTCTCTCGCTGATGGCAAAGGAGACAGCGATCGTCGTGTGGCCGATGATCGTGGCTTGCGGTTGGTGGCTGAGACAGAACGCAGACTCGGAACTTGAAAGCCCCAACTTGCTCGAGACTGCGAAAACGCACGTTCTATTCGCGGGGGTGACGGCGGCATACATCGGGCTGAGAGTTTATGCGCTGCGGGGAGTAGTAGGCGGAAAGCCGACGCATACGTTTGCGGGTGTGTGTCGCGAAGCCCCTTCGCTCTTGTGGTTGTATCTGCAAAAACTCGTGATCCCTGCCGGACTCTCTCCGATCTACTTCAGTCACGGGACTGACTCCTTCGCCTCTCCGCGCTTCTATTTGCCGCTGATGCCGGTTTGCGCCGCTGCAGTCGGAATCATGCTATGGGTTAGGAAGTCAAGGGTTGCAGGACTTCCAGCATTATTGCTGCTGGTCTCTCTTTTGCCACCCCTGCTCGGGGTATTGATCTTCCCGCTGCATGACCTCGCACACGACCGCTATCTGTACCTGCCCTCTGCCGGGATGTGCATGCTGTTGGCGTTAGCTGTGCGGAGGGTGACGTGCCGAAAGAAGCCGCCTGAAGGCAAGCAGGCGGGCTGGATTGACCATCTGACGATTGACCATCTGACGACTGGGTGTACGACGATCGGCCACCTGACGATCGCGGTGATCGCACTTGCCTATGTCTTTTCCGTCCGGGCTCAGGAGGTACCCTATCGTGACAATGTGACGCTGTTCACGCGTGCCGTGCAGATCTCTCGAGAAAATGCGACGGCTTGGGGTTTTCTGGGCGAAGAGTTCATGACGCTCGGACGCCATGCGGAAGGAATTGCCTCATTTCAGAGGGCGCAAGCATTGGAGCCAAAAGATTTTGTAAACAATTATCGCCTGGGCGCAGCTTACTACTTAGTGCAGGATATGAGGTCGGCGGAAATTTTCTTTCAGTTCGCAATCGATAACTATCACGAACGAGAGGTATACAGCTACGACTACACGCTCTACAGACTTGGACTTTCTCAGTATGCGCTGGGCAAGATGCCGCTGGCAGAAGCCACGCTTCGTCGCGCGACCGAACTTGATCCTAAAATGCCCGGCTATCACGTGGCGCTTGCTGCTGCCATGAAGCAGCAGGGACGGCTGCACGATGCGCGAGAGCAACTGGAGTTTGAACTGAAACTGGGAGCGGACCCGGAAGCCTCTATGATGCTGGAGGAGGTGGACGCCGATTTAAACTCGGGAGCGGCTCGATAGACAGGTAAGTCTGAAGTTGGCTCAATCATCGGTCGATGTGCTCATAGATATCTGTCACATTTGAACTTCTCTTGTAGGATATATTTCAGTGAAAGAGGTCCGCCCTTTAACGAAGTAGTCAGAACCGTTCTTACTAGCCGAACGCTGAAGCCAAGAGTATTTCCAAAGGCCTGGCGCAGGCTTATCGATTCTTTCTAAAGTCTCCTCTTGGGCGATGAATTCCAAAAAATGACTAAGCCAAAACCACTCGTACTCATCATTCTCGACGGCTGGGGCTACCGCGCTGAGACCAAAGGCAACGCCATTGCGCTGGCGCGTAAGCCAACTTATGACCGCCTTCTTCGCGACTATCCCAACACACTGATCCACACCAGCGGTCCTTTTGTCGGTTTGCCCGAAGGACAGATGGGGAACAGCGAAGTGGGGCATCTCAACATCGGTGCAGGCCGCATTGTGCACATGGACATCACCCGCATCGATCGGATGATCCAAAATGGAGAATTCTTCTCCCATCCCGTGCTGCTCGCGGCGATGAAGCACGCGCGCGTAGGCGAGCGGAGATTGCATCTGTTCGGTTTGGTGTCTGACGGTGGCGTGCATTCGCAACAGGCTCATCTCTACGCGTTGCTGAAGATGGCGAAGCTGAACGGCGTGGATCGCGTCTTTGTGCACGCCTTCATGGATGGCCGCGACACGCTGCCCACGAACGGTGCAGGTTATGTCGAACAACTGCAGCACAAGATGCGCGAGTACAACTCCGGAAAAATCGCGACCGTGAATGGCAGGTATTACGCGATGGACCGCGATCGCCGCTGGGAGCGAATCGCAAAGGCCTACAACGCGATGGTTTTCGCCGATGCGGAAGGCGGCAAGACCGCGGACCCGGTTCAAAGGATGAAAGATTCGTACAACCGGGGCGTCACGGACGAGTTCGTTATTCCATTCGTTTGCACCAGCAAAAACGGTCAGGCACCGGCTACTATCCGCGATGATGATGCTTGCGTTTGTTTTAATTTCCGAGCCGATCGTGTGCGCCAGATCACGCGTGCACTCGCCCGCAATAGCGGTCTGAATGCGACGGGCGGCAGCGATCTTCCGGGTGCGGCTGATCTGGACGCGACGATTGCACGCGACCGGGTTCCGAAGAATCTTCACTATGTTTGCATGACCCAGTACGACAAGAATTTCAGCCTGCCCGTTGTTAGTCCTCCGGAATCGATGGCAAATATCCTGGCCAACGTCATGGGTGGTCTCAATATGCGCAACCTGCGCGTGGCCGAGACGGAGAAATATGCGCACGTTACATACTTCTTTAATGGCGGCGTGGAACAGCCATTTCCTGGCGAAGAGCGCTTGATGGTGCAATCGCCGAAGGTTGCGACCTACGATCTAAAGCCGGAGATGAGCGCTGCCGGCATCGCCGATGCTGTCGTAAAGGCCACGGAAGACGGGACGTTTGACGTAGTAATCGTCAACTTCGCCAACGCCGACATGGTGGGACACTCTGGCAAGATCGAGCCCACGGTGAAAGCCGTCGAAACCGTGGACGCTTGTCTTAGCCGCATCGAATCCGCCGTTCGCGCTAAAGGCGGAGCCATATTGATCACCGCCGATCATGGCAACGCGGAGATGATGATTGATCCTGTGACCGGTGGACCTCACACCGCGCATACGACGAATCCTGTGCCGATGATCGTGGTTGCGGAGGATGCCAAGCAGTTCACGTTGAAGTCCAACGGATCGCTGCGGGACATTTCGCCGACCATGCTCGGAATACTGGGCATCGACGAACCGAAAGAGATGACCGGCACGGATCTCCGCGCCTTTCCGAAAAACAAATAGAATCTTTATATTTCTTTATATAAAGAAGTAACTCCATACGCGGGGGCTACCGCTGCTTCGTGCTACAGTTTTCTCGCAGGCACTTGCGCACCCGACCTCCATGGAAACTCGGCTGATCTGGATCAATCTGCTGGTGAAGTTGGGCGTAGCTGCGGCAGTGTCCAGCAGTCTGGTGCGATCCAAAGAATTCAAGTCGCTGCTGTTTCGCGAACACCGCACGTTTCTCCAGAAGGTCTACCTGGTTTTGTGGATGGCGCTGCCGATCATGGTGGGCGTGTGGATCCGGATCTCGCAAAAGAGTTTCCTCGCCGGAGATTTGAGCTTTGAGACTGCACTTTTGCTCGGAGTAATTGGAGGACGCTGGGCGGGATCTCTCGGCGGCGTCTTGATGGGCATACCCGCAACGCTGCATGGCGAGTGGGCCGCGCTGCCGTTCTTGTTGCTTTGTGGCTTCATTGCAGGCCAACTGCGGACGCTTGCCGCTGACAAGGATGATATCTGGTCGTTTTCTCCATTTATTGACCAAAGCATTTTTCGTTTGATTCGGCGAAACCTGCCGCGTCCCCGTTTGTTCGACTGGCAGGTGATGTTCTTTAGCACGGTTGTGGCCTTGCGGTTCGTGCAGACCGAACTAGCGCGCTATTTTCCGCACTCCATCTTCAGCATCGAGAGTCTCGACAACTTTTGGGTCTGGGGTGCGATCTATGCCGCTTCGGTGACGGCGATCGGGATCGAACTTAAAATATTTAACAGCGTGCGGATCCAGATCAAACTGGAAGAGCAGGAGCGATTGCTGCTGCACGCGCGCATGGAAGCGCTACAAAATCAGATTAATCCTCACTTCCTTTTCAATACCTTGAATTCGATCTCTTCTCTGGTTCGCTTCGATCCGGATACGGCGCGTGACGTGATTTCAAAACTTGCTACGATTCTCCGGCGGTTGCTCAACAGCACGGATTCATTCGTGCCTTTGCGGGAAGAAGTGGAATTCATCGACAATTATCTCGATATCGAAGTGGTGCGCTTTGGAAACGATAAGTTGCGCGTGGTGAAAGAGCTTGCTCCAGACTCGCTGGATGTGATGGTGCCCAGCATGCTGTTGCAGCCGCTGGTCGAGAATTCAATCAAGCACGGACTTGCGTCCAAAGTCGAGGGCGGAAGCATTTACCTGAGAAGCCGCCTGGCGGACTCCGGACTGGTAATTGAGGTCGAGGATGATGGCGTGGGAATGGCTGCAAGCAAAGGGACAGGACCAGCCAGTGCGCGCGGTGCCGGAATTGGCATGGCCAACATTTCCGAAAGGCTGCAGGTGCTGTATGGCGATGCGGCGCGGATGACCATCGATAGCCACGAGGGCAAGGGGACGCTGGTGCGCATTCGATTACCGCTTCTGCAGACCGAGAAAGCGGTACCCGAGAGCTTCTACGAAGAGCGTTCGATAACGCGCCGGTAGAACGCCTCATATTGGGGAACGATGCGGCTGGAGCAGAAACGCGCCTGTGCAACTGCCCGGGATGCTTTTCCCATAGCTCTCAACGCGCTCTCATCACTCAACAATTCGACGGCATAGCGCGCCATCGTATCCACATCCCCTACATCCGCGAGATAGCCGCTGGTACCGTGTTCGATCACCTCGGGCACACCGCCGGTGCGGGTCGCGATGGGCACGGTTTCACAGGCCATCGCTTCCAGTGCCGCCAGTCCGAAGGATTCCAACTCGCTCGGCATCAGCAGGATGTCGGCGATCCCAAGCTTTTCCTCGACATGATCCTGCTTGCCGAGGAAGAGAACATCCTCATGAATTCCTTTTTGCACGGCCAGCCATTCGGCCACGGAACGGTCCGGGCCATCGCCGATCAAAAGTAGTTTGGAGGGGATTTTTTTGCGCACGCGATCAAAAATCTCGATCACATCGGTGACTCGTTTTACCGGACGAAAATTCGACAGGTGTACCAGCAGTCGCTCTCCTTTCGGGGCATACTCCGCGCGAAGCTCCGAAGAGTTCGTGCACCTGCAATACACATCACAATTCACCGAGTTGTAGATCACTTCAATTTCTTTTTTCACATCGAAGACCCGCATGGTGCGCTCACGCAAATAGTTGGAGACGGCGGTGACGCCGTCACTCTGGTTGATGGAGTAGCGCGTGATGGGCAGGTAGGAGCGGTCCAACCCGACCAGCGTGATGTCAGTGCCATGCAGTGTGGTTACAAATGGAAGCCGGCGGCCTCGGGGGCCATCCGCCAGCATCTGCCGCGCCAGCAGAGCGCTCACCGAGTGTGGGATGGCATAGTGAACGTGCAGCAGATCCAGATCATATAACTGCGAGACTTCAGCCATGCGCGTAGCCAGGGCCAGATCGTAAGGGGGATAATCGAACAGCGGGTATCGCGACACTTCGACTTCGTGATAATGAATGTTGGATTCCTCGCCGCGAAGGCGAATTGGCTGGGCATAGGAGATGAAATGAATCTCATGGCCGCGTTGCGCTAGTTCCAGGCCAAGTTCGGTCGCCACCACGCCGCTGCCGCCGTAGGTGGGATAACACGTGATCCCAATCTTCATTCGCGAGTCTCCGCCTTACTCCCCGGTGCGAGGTTCTGTAATTCGATGGCCAGGAATACCATACGATGCAGATTCTATAGGGAGTATTCGCCCCTTGGGGCGGAACGGCGATGGATGCGAAGGTCTACTCGGAAGCGCCAACTACCTTCACGGAAATGCCCGGATCCACCTTGTTGAGGTGGTCCTGAAATCTTTGCTTGGCGTCGTCGGCAAATCCGGTGAATTCGATGCCCATGCCGACTCCTGGATCGCGCGTGCGAACCATAGCTGAACCCGTGAGATGCTCCTCATCAATCCAGAGATCCACCCGCAGCACGGTGGAGATGGGCAGCGGCATCACAGTCTCGATATAACAACCGTTTCCGCTAATATCGGTAGCATTCATCCGCATCGGCATGTTCACGCGTTCGTCGCGCAACTCCAGGGGGTACGAGATGTTGTGGCGCTGGAACATCCTGCGATTGTCCGGGGAAATGGCCGCCCGCTCAGACTGAACTTCCTGCGGCAACTGGGAAAGCCACGGACAATCCTGGCCAGCTACTAACTGGACTCCTACCTGAGTTTTCTTGATTCCACCGGCTTCCATCACCCAGATAACCTTGCAGCGTGCCTTCTTGGTCTCGTGCTGCACTCCGACGACGTCGCCGACCTTCAATTCATGCTCGAGGCCGTAGATGCAAGCTCCGGTAACGCTCACATTGTGGGCAGTGGCATTTTGATGGAACGGCTGGTTGTCAGCCCCCATTCCCCACACACGTATGCGCAGGTCCAATGTGGCACGTGGGGCTGCCCCTGAGGCAGACATGATGAAACGCCTCCCAGCTTCAGTTTCCCGAGCAGAATCTAGGGCAATCATAACCGCATGGCCGTAAACCCTTGAGATTACGAAAGTCATGGCGAGCGGCTGACCAGTGTAAAGTGAGAAACAAAAAAGATTACGGACTGGCTTTTGCAGTGACGAATTCGCGATACGAAATGAGAGAGATTCCGGACTGAGTAAGCAGTTTTCGTATCTCGGGCATGGTCAAGAGGCGCAACTCAGTCTCCCGTGACTGGCGCAGGCGAGTGCGGGCCTGCAGCAGATCGCCATCATTGTAGCCCGGATGGCAAACAAATTCCCAAGTGCCCTCGGGAATGATGGCCGCGATGGCGCGGAAAAGGTTTTCATCCAGCGTGCCGGTCACGATGATGCCGAGGGTCCCATCCGGGGTCTCGATGCCCTCTCGTCTGGCAGCGTCGCGAAACTTGCCGGCCAGAGTGCGCAGCACTCGCACCTCTGCGTATCGCGTCCACAAATCGGGTCGACCCAATAAGTCGCTCGATTTTAGCGGCTTGCGGGGACCAAACGGATTACGAATGGCGCTAACGCCACAGGCACGTGCGGCGCGCAGGATGGGACGCAAGACTGCTGGAAACAAGTGGGTGTGCTTGTGGGAATCGAGATGCCAAACGGGGATACCTGCGGCTTGAATCTTGCGAATCTGCGCCGTCGTTTCCGCTTCGATTTCATGTGGATCCATGTGGCCCGTCAAAGCACGCGCGGCAAACGACTTCAGGCTATCGCGGAAGCGAGCAGGCTTGCGTTTCCCTTCGGTGATTGTGGGCAATTGAACCGAGTTTAGAACTGGCTCACCGTCGATGAGGACCACATGGCAGCCCACGCTTATGCGGGGGAGTTTCTTAGCTTGTCCCACGGCATCGTCGAAGGCGGGTCCGCTGGCCATGAGTGTGGTGGACGTCACGATGCCGTGAGAGTGAGCCTCGACGATGGCGCGATTTATTCCCGTGGTGAATCCAAAGTCATCCGCGTTGACGATCAGGCGTCGCACCGCGACAGTCTAGCAGGCAGAACCGACGCTGCGATTGTGCACAACGCTATCTCCGAGTAGTTGCTGATCATTAATGTGTTTTCCTAGGCATGGGCAGCATGTTTGACCGATTTTTCCCGAGTCGCATATACTCGTCAGGCGCGATTGCACGGATCTCAGGTTTAATTCTGCAACGGTGCGGTGCTTGCCCCGAGCGAAGCGGTGTTTCTTGCAACTAGCAGGGGCGGTTAGCTCAGCTGGTTAGAGCGCCTGCCTTACAAGCAGGAGGTCGCAGGTTCGAGTCCTGCACTGCCCACCAATTCTTTGCAATCAAAGACTTATGGGCTAAAGAGAAAAAGCTACAAGAAAGAGCACTGATTTCCAGACTTTCTCCGGACTTTCTCCAGTATTAAGCCGAGAGAGCGAAATCAATGGCGAAATCGAAAGTCGGCCTCTACCTGAGGTTCCGAACTCCTGAAGGCAAACAATCCCCCAACCGCCCGGTAGCTTGGGATTCGAAGAAGCGGCTCCGGCCCGGCTGGTGTCTGGTGAAAGGCGTGCCGGAACAGCATACCGATGTTACTTACCACCTGCGTTACCCCAAGAACGGTAAGTGGGTGTGGGAGGCCGTGGGGCCTGACTCTACCGTTGCGATGGACCTGCGGGCGTCTCGCTCCGTAGGTGTATCGGCGAAAGCTGTGAAGGCACCAGTGCCCGCACCTGAGCCCGTGCACCGTGCAGTGGAGGCGAAGAAAGAGCGACTCAAGTTGGATGATGCCATCCGCATCTACCTCACCACAGGGAAGGCGGCAGAGAAGGACTGGCGCAAGCACACAGTGCAGTGCTACACGTTGGCATTGCGACTATTCACCGAATCTTGCAAGAAAACCGCCCTTGAGGAAATCCACGGCGACGATCTTCGGCAGTTCAAGGTGTATCTACGCCAGCAGAGAACTTCCATCGGCAAGAAGATCGACCCTCGCACCGTATACAACCACTTCAATAACGTTGTGAGTTTTCTAAATTCGCACGGTCGGAAGGAACTCATTCCACAAAGCGAGTGGCCGGATTACGAAGAGAAAGAGGTCGTCCACTACGACCCCGAAGTGATGGGGAGATTGCTCAAATTCGCCGATGTCGATGAGACCGATGTTCTCGAATTCTTCTTGGGCGTAGGCTTCCGCAATGGCGAAGGCACGCACATCGAATGGCCGGACATCGATCTGCTGAATAAAGAGGTTCATGTTTACAGCAAGCGAGAACGATTCGATTGGCGAGTAAAGGACAGCCAGCAGCGGATCATCGGAATTTCCGACAGCCTTGCAGAGCGACTCGCCGCTCGACACGAGCGACATCCGGGGAACGGACTGGTGTTCGGAAATTCCAAGGGAAATCCCGACAAGCACCTATTGCGGATCATCAAAAGAGTGGCGCTCCGGGCGGGACTCAACTGCGGACGCTGTGTGGGAACCCACGAGCGGAAAAGGGTGTCCTGTTCGACTCATCCAGTCTGCCGAAAGTGGATTATCCACACGCTGCGCAAGACATGGGCGACTTTCCAAGCGAGGATAGGGACGCCGTTACCGACCATCAAAGATGATCTTGGGCACAGCAGCTTGGCCACGACCCAGAAGTATCTGGCGACCGAGGAACGCCGTAGCCCAAGGCGCAGACAGCAAATCAATGCGGCAGCCGCGCTCGTGAATGCCACACTGGAAGAAGCGAAACCCACCATTCAGTAGCTAGTTGGACCGCTTAACTCGACCTTGCTTCCGGAGTCGCGAGATCGATCATTACTTTAAGTAAGGGCAGTGTACGACCGCAGACGACCGCGCAGAGCGCTTACCCTCGCGCTTTTCTTTTCAATCTCGCCCGATACGCGCGCTGGTCATAGGCGATCTGATGAGCACGCTTACAAAATTTCTTCTTTCCTTCCTTGGGAAATGACACGCCACAAAAAGGACAGATGGCCTGACTGAACGAAACAGATACACAGATACAAAGTCCTTAGTGTAGATATATGCGTAATACGCTGATTCTAAGTCCTTGCCACAATAGAGTGCGGGGCGTAAGCGCCTCTTGTGTTGCCAGCAGACCAGTCTCGCGCCACTCAGCAATTTGCTGACTTGCCTATGCGACAGATTATTTTCGCCTCGTATTGCCGGAACTGCTCCCCCCGCGAGAATTTCTTCAATTTTTCTTTCTTGGGACTGCTCCCATCTTCTGAATTCTCGGTCATAATTCTTTCTTTCGACTCTTGCTTTAGACCCCCTCCTGCCTACCGGAGGGGGCGAATATACCTTCTGCTCCAATCCGAAATAGCGAAAAACACCACGACCGAAAAAATTGTAGAGCTTTCTTAGTCGATCTCGCCTCCCATACCACCTTTTTAGATCAGGCTTGACACCAAGATGGGCCACCGGATGGGCCGCGAATGGCACTATTGAGCGGGAGGTTGGTTCTCCGTGAGGTGCTAAGCCGGGCAGCGAACGCCTCAGAATGTTTATTTCCAGCTTATTTGACGCCGCCCGCCGTGCTGAGGATTACGAGCGGCCCCGCACGCACATTTCAATACACGATCTCTAGGCGCAGCCCATGGTCGCTCTGGCGTCTACAAAAATAGCGATCGATGGTGGCAAGCGAATTTATGCTACGATTCTTCTTGTGGCGGAATAGGCTGCCACAGGGGGAAGCGCAATACCCGCCCAAGTGCAATCGGTGCCCAACTAATGTGGCACGGTGTCCTTCGCTTAAAGGCGACACGGTGACGTGGCTGAAGAGAACCTTCGGAAGACCGTAAGTCGGGCTTGTTAGACGCAGACTGAAGGAAAAAAGGCAGGATGACGTTGTGAAAGACCACTCCAGAAACATGGAGCAGCCGTCTTTCTATATGCCACGCCCATCCGCACCACCCCAACAGATTAAGAAACTCACACTGCCAGCGCTGGCTTCCCGAGATCAACACTCGGCCAATCGAGGCGGCGATCCTGCGGGCAAGGGCACCCCCAAGCCCAAAGCCCGACCTCGCGACAAAATGTCGCCCGCTTCCATTGCCAAACTTTCCAATCAAAAACTCATTGCCCATTTGAAGAAGTATTTTCTCGGGCCAGCGAAGCGCCTGTGGCGCGACCATCTGCCCTACCTTCGGGTCGCCCATGCGCGTTTTGCGCAACCCGGCCGCCGCGTGCCCATTAAAGGCAGACCACTGTGGGGCGTGTTTTGCAAAAAGCAGCTTGGGGTTTGCATCCGCACTGTGGAAAGGTGGCTGTCCGACAAGCCGCCCGCCACGAAGATTCGGGACAAATATGACGCGGTGGACATCGCACATTTGGAACGGGTCGCTTATGTAGCGCACAAAGTGGCGGACGATAATCCAGACGACGAGAGACTTGAACCGATCAGAAAAGCAATGCGCAACCGCCTGAAGGAGGGGGACAAGCGGCATTTTTGGCTCACGCCAGATGATGTGAAGGCCGTATTGGAAGCCGAGTTCGGGCCGTTGAATGATGTTTGTCCGCACCCGAGGCCCGAGGGTTTCAACGGACTAACTATGGAATGGTCGGACGAACTAATGAATTATGTGAATCCCATATTCAAAAAAACTGACGACGAAGGCATAAGCGATTGGGTGCGGAAAATGATAATCGAGCAAGCCAAAGGGCGGGACAGCACGCTCATGTATCCCTGCTACAGTTGGTTCCATTTATTGCTGAATGCTGGCGCTGAGATGAAAAGTATGGGGCCAATTCATTGGTTAGCGATTGAGGATGGGAC
Source organism: Candidatus Sulfotelmatobacter sp. (assembly GCA_049515395.1). Classification (GTDB taxonomy): domain Bacteria; phylum Acidobacteriota; class Terriglobia; order Terriglobales; family Acidobacteriaceae; genus Sulfotelmatobacter. Next base: position 43,150 of record JBEKUD010000028.1, read on the forward strand.
GCCCCAAAAAGCCTCGCTACCCATCGTGTGATTTGTGCTGCGGGGCAAAAAGAAGGCGGGACATCGTTAACAGTGTTCATGCAGGTTGTAGTTGCCCCCGTTGGCCATGACGCCCCGATTCTCTGAATACGATTGTTCGCCAATGTCAGTGAGCACAGCGTAGGACTCTTCCGAAGCATCGAAATCGCCTCAAAAAGCGAATCCCTCAGATTTCCGCACTACGCAACCCTTCAATGAGGGGCAAACGCCCCAGAACAATCCAAAAGAGGTGCAAAGTATGTCGATTCCTAAAGTGCTGCGCGAGCGAAACGAAACAATGAACGTCGTGGAATTGGCGAAACTGTTACGCGTATCCGCCGCGACGGTTCAGCGTTGGGGGAGGCAACGGCTAATACCAACAATTCGTGTGGGTGACACAATCCGCTTCGATCCGGGGATGTTGGCAGACTGGGTGGAACTGCGAGCGGCCTGTACTCACCAACTCCTTGACCCCGGAGAGCCGCCGAGCGAACACCAACTGGGTTGGCAGGAAATGGGAGAACTGGCCCCGGAAGAGTTTTTGAGTGTTCCAAAAAGAAGCCGTGACGACGGAGCGCACTAACCCGGTAAGGCCGCACTTTTCTGTTTCTGCTAAGGCCCCAGTATTACAACTTTGTCGGTTTAGTCACCGATCTACGAATTTCACGACTATGAAAATCGTTAGCGGGTAGGAATTGTGCCAAAACGATTCTGGGGGGGCGGTAATCCATGTCCCGCTCCCTGTTTTTCCAACCCATGATGTGGGGCGCTTACCCAGCGCAAATTCACTTTGAGGCACGACATGGAAATCACGAACATACTTACGAATTTGATTGCCCTGCTGCCCGATGAGGTCACATGGCAACATTTCTTGACATTGCAACTCCCTTAGCCGAGCGCGGTATTCCCGTCATTCCAGTTCTTCCACTGAGTAAACGAGGCCTTCTGGACGATCAGTTCCGCCACGCCACCACCGACCTATCCCAGATTGCCCAATGGAATAAAGAAAATCCCGACTACAACGTGGGTTGTGTCGGCAAGCCTGACGGCATCGTAGTGCTGGACTGTGATGTTACGGGCTTGAAACGTCGCATCGAGCACGAAACCGGACATAAATTCCCAGCGACACTAACCGTGCGCTCGGCGGGGAAGGGATGCGACCACCTGTATTTCTTACAGACAAATGTAAGTCGAGAACTGGGCAACCAGAAGTGCGCAGGACTATTTGACCTTCAGTCGGCGGACAGATATGTAGTGGGGCCGGGCTCCCGCCTCGACAACGGGAGGACCTATGAGGTCACGGACGATTCCCCAATAGCGGAGTTTCCCGGCTGGCTGGAGAACTGGATTTTAGCCAACGCCGATCTACCCAAGAAACACGCCAATGGCAAAGATGCACGTCCCGTAGACGAGTCGTTCGATATTGCAGACTTCCTTGAGCACTACAGCATCGGCTATCGGCAGGATGGTGAGTGGTATATCACCGACGTTTGTCCAGTAGCGGGTCGAAAGCATGAGCAATCCACGCGCACCGGATTTTTCTTCGATGGCGGCAGCATCGGCTTCCATTGCTTCGCCTCCGGTTGCGAAGGCAGCACCATGACGATTGGGCAGGTCATCAGTTTCCTGAACAAAGAGCACGACCCGTACAAGGGGGTCATTTGGGAAGAGGAGCGAATCGAGGACATGCTCGATGAAATGGGAGTGGAACACGAAGCGGGTATCGTTACCGAGTCCAGCTCAGTCGCTCCGCGGGTGGGAGCAGACCGCGCAGGAGCAGACTCGACAGAAGTGCTGCGTTCTCCTAATCCTCCTGTGCTTCAGCCTCGCGCTGGCGAGCCTTCAAACCCTCTGGCGTTGCCCGAACAATTCATGTACGGCGAAGCCAAAGTCCTTGCCAAGCAGATGAAGATGCCGCTCGGCTTGGCATACATGGCGCTCATTGGCGAGTTTGGGATCAAGTGCGACATCGATGTGATGTGCGGCACGAGGGTCAACACCTACACGGCATTAATCGCCCCGGTGGGCGGTGGCAAGAATGTGGCTATGGATCGCGCCAAGGTGCTGCTGGAACTCCGTTACAAAGACGAATACCTCCCGGCTGCTCCCGCAGGCACACGCGCCCTCATGAACCTGATAGGGGACCCGAACGGTAAGAGGGGAAGCAAGGAACGCAGCCCCGGCCCGAAGACGTTGCTGCTTGTCACCCACGAGATGACAGACGTGCTCAGGATGACGGGCGTGGACTGTTCCACACTGGCATCGCTTTGTGCGACTTCTGGGACGACAACGAGCACGTCTATCCCACGGGCAAGGATGGAGTCATCAGCGTGGACTGCAGGCTGCATTGGATTGGCGGCGTGCCCGCCTCGGCAGAGAACCCTACGCGCTTCACCGAGCTATTCGATAGCGAAACCAGCCACGGGCTCTACGACCGCCTGCTCATCGGCTACTCGAAGGAGACGTTCAACTACAGAACGTGGGAGCCTCCTTCCAACAAGGACGAAGAGACCATCGACTATAGAGACTACACGGCGGAAGTGCGTCCCGCGCCGTTCGTAGGAGCCTTTAGCGACGAAGCACAGAAACTGTGTTCGATGATTGGAATCCTGCGGGCGGGGGGAGTCGCATCAAGCAGAACTGCATCAAGGTCGCGCTGATCACTACGATGATCAATCGCGAAGAAACGGTAACGGAGGAATGCATGGTATGTGCCATCGGGATCATGGAATGGCAGATCGAACTGCGTAAGGTGTTTCAGCCGGGGGAAGCTCTGAATGACGAAGCGAAGTGCCGAGTTGCCGTCCTCTCAGCAATGGAGGCTGCCGGGGCTAAAGATACCTACGTGAACATTAAGCGCATGGCGCACGACCGCAAGTGGGGCAACAGGTTTGGCGACAGGATCGTAAAGAATGCGATAACAAACCTCGAAGACATGTGCGAAATCGTGCCCAAGATAATCGAGACGGATGATGGAAAGAAGAAGAGCAAGAGCCATTACAAGCTGCGGAATTGGTCATCTGGAGAAGGAAAAAGTGGGGAAAATGGGGAGCGTGGGGATTCCCCTTCCACCAATTCCCAGACATACGTCAACAACTTACAGACATAATTGATGGATGGGGATTCCCCAATCCCCATTTCTTATAAGTATATATGTATGTAACCACACATGCTTATAAGGAATTGGGGAAAAGGGGAAAGAATTCCGCAATCTCTTATTTTGCCCCACACACTCTTATTATGAAGTTTTCCCCATTTCTGGGGAATCCGGTCGAAGGTGAACGCGATTCCGGCCTGAAGCTGAACGCCATTCCGTTGTGATTCCGAACAGCATTCCGGTGGGAAGGTGAACGCGATTCCGGTGGGAAGGCGAACAGTTTTCAGTTTTGCTCGTTTACCGGAATGGCGTTCAGCTTGGAGCGGAATGTTTTCCACAGGCGAATCGCAGTAGGACCGTAGCGGCGCTGGACAATTAACCGGCAAAGAAACTCCATTCATGAGGAGAACAGGGTGCCGGCTAGGAGAATGTCCATGCGGAAAACGAAGGAAGTCCTGCGGTTGAAGTTTGAGTTGGGGCTGGGGCAGCGCCAGATCGCGCGTAGTTGCGGGATGGGGCTGGGCACGGTCCACGACTATTTGGAACGGGCGGCTGCGGCCGGCATCGGTTGGCCGTTGCCCGAAGGCTGGAGCGAAGAGGAACTGGAAGCCAAGTTGTTTGGAAACCAACCGGTTCCGATCCCAGCGGCGAGGCAGCGTCCGCAACCGGACTGGAACAGCATTCATGAGCAACTGCAACAGCATCGTCATCTGACACTGCAGTTAGTCTGGGAAGAATACCGGCAAGCGCATCCCGAGGGATATCGTTACAGTTGGTTTTGCGAGCGCTATCAGCACTGGCGGCAGCACCTGGATGTGGTGCTGCGTCAGGAACACAAAGCCGGCGAGAAGATGTTCGTCGACTGGGCGGGAGCAACGATCCCGGTCTATGACGCGACGAGCGGGCAAGCGTGGCCGGCATCGCTGTTTGTTTCCGTGTTGGGGGCCAGTTCTTACGCCTACGCGGAAGCAACTCGCGATCAGCAACTGCAGAACTGGATCCAGGCGCACATCCACGCCCTGGAATTTTACGGTGGGGCACCAACTTTGACGGTGCCCGATAACACCAAGACGGCGGTCACCCGAGCCTGCCGCTACGATCCGGACCTGAATCCCACCTATCAAGAGTTTGCCGTGCATTACGGCATGGGAGTGGTGCCGGCGCGTCCCTACCGGCCACGGGATAAAGCCAAAGTCGAGAGCGGAGTGCAAGTATGCGAACGCTGGATCATCGCGGCGCTGCGCCACCGGAAGTTCTTTCACCTGGCGGAACTCAACCAGGCGATCCGCGAGTTGCTGGTACGACTGAACGAGCGTCCTTTCCGCAAGCGGGACGGATCGCGGTCCAGTCTGTTTCACAGCCTGGAGAAACCGGCTCTGACCCCGTTACCGGCCGAGCGCTTCGACATGAGCCAGTGGACGCGGGCCACCGTCAACATCGATTACCACATTGCCTTCGATGGGAACTTCTACAGCGTGCCCTACACCCTGGTGCAGCAGCTCGTGGAAGTCCGCTCCACTCCGACCACGGTGGAGATCTTTCATAAAGGAACCCGGATCGCTTCCCACATGCGCGATCGCCGGCGAGGTCAAGCGGTCACCCAGAACGAGCACCGTCCCAAAAGTCATCAAGCCCATCTGCAATGGACGCCCTCGAGGATGGCGAACTGGGCGCGCAGCATCGGTCCCAACACCGCCCAGTTGTTCGAACGAATCCTGAACGCCAAGCCACACCCGGAGATGGGCTACCGCTCTTGTCTCGGCATCATTCGCCTGGCGCAGCAGTACTCTGCGCAACGCGTGGAAGCCGCGGCGGAACGGGCACTGCTCGCCAAGGCTTGTCGCTATCAGAGCGTGAAGTCGATCTTAAAGAACTCGCTGGACACGGTTCCCCTATCTCCTCCACCACCCCCCGGCTCCCCGCCTCTGACCCATGACAATGTTCGCGGCGCGGAGTACTTCGACCAGGAGGACCGACCTCATGCTGAGCCAACCGCTGATGGAAAAACTACTGGCCATGCGCTGGCAAGGCATGGTCGAAGCTTTGAAGACGCAAGAACAAAATCGTGCCATCCACGAACTCAGTTTCCTCGAACGACTCTCTCTGCTGGTCGATCAACAATGGAACTGGCGCGAGAACCAGGCGCTGGAGCGCAGACTGAAAGCGGCCAAGCTCAGAGGGCCGGCCTGCGTGGAGGACATCGATTACCGGGCGGCGCGTGGACTGGACAAGTCGGTGGTGCGCGCTCTGGCCAAAGATTCGACCTGGGTGCGCAATCACGAGAACGTCTTCGTGATCGGACCTTGCGGCGTGGGCAAGAGCTTTCTTGCCTCCGCGCTGGCACAGAAAGCTTGCCGCGATGGTTACTCGGCACTCTATCTGCGGGCGGCCGCCTTGTTTCGCGAACTGGCCCTGGCTCGAGCCGACGGCAGCTTGCGCCACTTCCTGGCACGACTGGCTCGCATCGAGGTTCTGGTTATCGATGACTGGGCCATGGCGCCGCTGAACGAAAGCGAGCGCCGCGAGGTCTGGGAAATCTGCGAGGATCGCTACCAAACTCGCTCTACCGTTCTTACTTCCCAACTCCCGGTCTCGCGCTGGCACGAGCAGATCGGCGATCCCACCATCGCCGATGGCATCCTCGATCGTTTAGTGCACAACGCTCATCGCATCGAGATGCGCGGAGAATCCATGCGCAAGCATCGCAACCCAACACCGGACGAAGAAGAAACTATGAAACCACTCCGAACTCGAGACCAATGAAGGTGGCGAAAGATAGCCAAAGGGGGGATGTCCTAGGTCGACCGAGTTAGGGATCGTCGCTCGTAAGCGATCCGGGCGCAATATTTTCTGTGGAAAAAACGCTATCGGCAAAAAACCAGACAAAACCGTCACACCCGAAGCTGAAAAGCGACCCGGATGGAATACTCCTCTACATCGAGGAAGCAGGGGCAAAGGGGCTGCTGCCCCTTTCCCCTGCACCCCAAATCCCCGCCGAACCTGCCTCCGCTTCGCTCCCGACAATCGCGCTTGACGATTCCGAACACTTCCTCCACAATCACCATGCCAGCGTCGCTACGCTCCGACTGCTGTTCACCTTCGCTCCGGAATGCCGTTCGGCTTCCCTCCGGAATCGATGTTCACCTTCACCGGAATACCCATTCAAGTGATCGCCGAGCGAGCTACCCTCATCTTGGCCACGAACCTGTCGTTTTCCGAGTAGACGCAGTTATCTCCCAATCCGCGCTCGTTTCCAGTTAAAGGTTCGAGCCGGTGAAAACAGTCCCTTGCATGATCCCAGCCCTTCGACCTGCGACACAAGACGACCTTCGTCTAATGGGAGAGCCGCTTGGAGATCAGCGTGGCGTGGAGCACGTTATCCTTGTCCCAAGTGCCCTTGCAGATCACTCGATCACCCTCTTTAACTTGGCTCGCATCGATGTCGTTGACCGTCTTGCTGCCGTGCGCCTGACTGACCCATTTGGTCGAGCTGTCGTAGGAGACGAACCTCTGATCGCTCGAACCCGCCTTGCGAACGGCCAACGTAGATTTGTCGGGGTTGCTCGCCACGACATTGCCCTCCCACCTATCCTGCTTTGCCATCTGATCCTGGGCAGGAGCCGACTGCACGAACAGTGCCGACATCGGGAAAGCAAGTGCGAATACGAACAGCAGCCTGAGTACCTTCTTTACCATGGGACCTCTCCTCTCAACGAAAATGTATGCTGTCTGGCAGAAAACAATAGACCTAGATCATCAAAAGAGCAAGCTGCATCCTGCTGGCGACTTTCCTATTTTCATAAAGCGACTTTGAGCCGGCAGTCAGTACAGCACTTCGCTCTCCCCCTTTTCGGAGATCATCTTCTGGAAGCGCTACGATCTTGTCCCGTCGCGCCATCACGGCCTTCACTTCATCTTTGGAGAGATAATGTTCGGTTTTTCCCCCCAGTTCGTGCGCGTCTAGTGTCTTCAGTTTCTCGAACACCTGCCCGTCGCAGCATACCAAGTCCGCGGGGTTCCGCAGGTCTTTGAAGAGCCGAAATGCGCGCCTGAAATCAATCCTCCAAATCCTCCAGCTCGTATCTTGTACATCTGCTTGGCCCAAGCTTCTAGATCGGGGGGCTGTATCTTCTGCTTAACCCGCTCTTCCTCATCCATCTTCACCGGTAGCCACCAGCTCAGTGAGCCGGGACGGCCATTCCATGAACGCTCCACATATACCGGCAGCATGTCGTCCATGTCAACCAACTCAGCCAGTGCATAAGCAGCCACGTTGTATTTGTAGGAATCTACGAAGTTATGCACAGTTCGGCCGCCAGCCAGCGTCACCGAGGCCTTGTGTTCGTCAATAGGCTGGAAAGAAGCGTCATGGGTCAATATGCCGTCGCTCAGCGTAAGCCGCGATGTGTGGGTAATACCTTCTTTGGATGGCTTGCTGCCCACGATCCTGGCGGTGAGAAGGAAATGCTTAATCTGTTCCTTGGTAAGAGTAGTCTCATCGGCAGCCCGACACCATGCGCGCTGATCAGACAGAACACCGCGGCAAGCGTGAGCCACCGCCACTGCTGATGAACTACGTGCATCGGAGCGCCTTCCCCCGTTACGCCCACAATCGACCCACCTTAGCCACCATTCTGCAACCTAAACTCTTCACGACTGTCTACCAGCCGCGCATTCCAAACTGACTCGTTTCAACGCTTTTCACTTTCAGGCCCTGGTAACCCGCGCCTCCAGGAGCTGTTTGGCTGCTCTGGCGGCTTCTCGCAGCAGTGGGTCCGCATCATTCAGACATCGATTCAATTCACCTTCCAAAGATCTCATTCCGAACATTCCGATGGCGTACGCGCCGCAAGACCGCAGCCAAGGATTGTCGCTGGTCACGAGTGCCGCCACCGCCTGTTCCTGGTTTTCGATCTTGGCGCGCACCAGCCGTTGAGCCAGGAGAGCACGTTCGGGAACCGTGACCTTGCCATCCAGTAGTGGCACCAGCATTTCGCGTAACTGAGGCTTTAGGACGTTATCGAGGAATTCCAGCGCATTGTCGTAAACAGACACGTTCTTGGATTGCAGACCCAGATAGGCACTGTGCACAGCAAGATGGGGATATAGCAAGCCCAGCAAACGAAAGATGCGCTCCAATTCTTGTTGCATGGACTCCGTCAATGCACGTGCTACAGGATCTTCGCCACTTTCGGCGGTTCCCAGTTTTTCGAGAATCTGGTACGAGCGGTAGTGCCCGAGAATTTCAGCGGCCAACACCGTCTCTAACATCTGGGTGTCGGTTTCGATCTCGGGGTGAAGACGCTGGAGCTTGTTCAGCGCGCTGACAGTGCGGAAGCGCAAAGTGGTGTCGCTTTCCAGCAGGTTCGCCATCAGCACCTGGGCTGCCGCCGGTGTCCCAATGGTCACCATGATGGCTGGGATTTCCCGCCTCGCCTCGACTGCTACCGAGGGGTCACCGAGTTGGTCGCGCAACGCTCCGATGATCGTGTCCCCGAACTCCCCCAGGGCCTTAGCAGCTTCGGCACGCAGCTCGTGATATGCCAGCCGGTCCAGAAGGTCAGGCACCAGCCGCCGCTTGCGCAGCTTTCCGGCAGAACGGATGGCTTCCCGTGCGATCACAGGGTTAGGATCGGCGAGCAGGTTCGAGAGCAGTGGATCAAAGCAGTCTGGCAGCTCGCCTAGCAAGCGGGCCGCCTCCATCCTGTGCCGCTGCCGACCTTCCCCGGGTTCGCCGACCATACTGGTTAGAATCTGCTGCGCGACCTCAAGGTTCTGGGCCTGGCCGGGCCGTGCCAGAAAGGCCACGACGGCTGGGCGCACGGAGAAATCGGCGAAGTCTCCCACTTCCTCGATCAGTTCCAGCGGGTCAACATGCGCATGGTGCGTAAGGTAAAGCAAAGCTTCGGTGCGCACGTTGAGATCCGTATCTCTCAGCAAAGGCTCGATGTCCGGCCGTGCCGTCTTGTCGCCCGATTCGGACAGAATAGTGATTGCCTTCTGCCGGACCTGCGCAGAGGGATGGCTCAACAGACCGCGGATTGCGGGGTGTGCGGCCCTTTGCCGTTCCACCTCGAAGAGGCTGAGGGCATAAAGGATCTCGTTGGGATCGGATGCCGAAAGCTTGGTCGCCAGCAGCTCAGCGGTCGAACGGTCCAGTACGGATGTGGAGGCTTGCTGCACGTCCACTTGATGCTGGGTAATGCTTTCCTTCAGGGTGGCGACGTATTGTCGCCGCGCAACTGCAACCGCCGCCAGCCAACCGCCGACGAACAGCAGCGCGATCCAACTGATTTGGCGTACCGGCAGGTGCAGGGAGGTGGCAAAAATCAGAACGGTTAACCCGGCCAGACCGTCCCCCAACCGCCAAATTACGGTGTCGATGAACCACTTGACCGGTAACTTGATGCGAGCAGGGAGCGGAAGGTAAAGCAATTCGGTGGTGGACTTGTCGACGGAATAGCGTAGCACCTGGTCACAGCCCTTCAGCGCGATTGCTGCGCCCAGCGTGCCAAGAACCAGCAGGCCTGCCGAGCCCAGGAACACCGTAACGGGGAGCACGAATAGCGACGTACCCATGCCAAACCTGCGCAGGAACCTGGTGGTGAACAGCAACTGGAACGACAGCGAAAGTATGCCGGCGTAAAAGTTAAAGTCACCAAGAAATGCCGCCAGTACATCTTTCTTGACCAGAAACTCCTGCGCTATGGCCAGGAACTGCCAGCCTGTCAACGTGGTCACCAGAGATGAAATGCAGATCACGGCGGCGATCGCCCTCAAGTATGACGAAGAGAACACCAGTTGCATGCTCGCGAAAAGGTTACGCGGGCCAGATTCGGCCGATCCCTCTGTCATTACATGCGCTCCGCCGACGGCGACTTGCCCGCCCCGCCAGACGAACAAAATCAGCCCAGCACAAACTAAGAGGAACAGCGACATGCCCAAAAGCAGACTTTCGGTGCCGAACGTCTTGGCGATAACTTTGCAGAAATAGCCGGCAAAGATCCAACCCGCAATGGCGCCCCCACCCACCATTCCAAAGACCCGCTTGGCTTCCCGCGTCGTGAGGACATAGTTCGCTAGGGTCCAGATCTGAGTGGGTGCCAGCACTCCGAAGACTTTCACCCAGATGTAGAACACCGGGAAAAGCCAGGTCAGATGGAAATGATAGTGGGCGAGGCCCCAGAACAATGCGCAATTGCTCGCGAAAAATATCGTGCTGCCGATCAGCAGGATTTGCAAAGGGACTCGCCGCGCAACCAGCACGTAGCCCGCTACCACCACAGCCACCAATACCGAACTGGAAATATCAGCGTAGGCAAGCTGCTTCGCCTGGAAGCGCGACAGAAACAGGGCTGCGCCCGCCACTTTGCCGATTACGTAGCTGCTGATAACCAGGAACAAACAGGCGCAAAGCAGCGTGCCTCGCCCCAGATCACCGGTGTGGATGTTCAGTGCGCGTTCAATCCACCTTTTCATGCGTCAGAACCCGCTTTTCGCTAACCGGTCCTATTGCGGTGCGGTCGCTGTTGCCGGACAGATACCACCGTCAGCCGGCAAGACAGCAGGCTTTTCCGAAATGTTGGTAGCAACCTCAACCCCTGCGGGTGCCCCTGAACCCGCTTTTCCAGGCGAAGACACAGCGGAGTCGAGAAGCACTACTTGCTGGTCCATGTACTGAGCCGTGAATTTTGCGTCGCCGCAGATTTCCATGGCTGATGCCCGGCCTCCAGGGTAGTAGCTGCTGAGCATGCCAGTGTCGATCAGGAATACCTTGTCTCCAAAACGAGGCCGGATGCGCCCACCTTTCTGAACAGTGTGCCCTACCACAATGTGGGTTGCCTGGAAGGCTTCTAGGAGCTTGCCCACATGCTCTGCACCCTCTTCTTCGCTCCACTGGTCGTAACCGCGAAACCACAGTGGGCCATCAACCTTCACGCTGAGCCACTCTCCATACCCCAGGAATTGTCTGAGCTTGGTTTGGCGTTGCTGCTCCGACGGCATCCGCGACTTGAGCTCAGCTGTGAGTTCTGCCTGGACGACGGCGGTAATTTCCTGAAGGTTAAAAAACGGGAGAATTATCTTCTCGTCCTGCAGGTATTGTTTGGTGGTATCGAATGTTTTGATTTCGTCGCGGATTTGAGCATTGATCGCGTCAAGTTTCATCTTGGCCAGGTCAGGATGGATTCCGCCGTGCAGGAAGATCACTCCGCCAATATCGGCCAGGGCAGAGTGCTCACGCAGCCACTTGCCATAGCTCCCCTTCGGACCGAAGGCCTCGCGCTGCTCGATGAAGCCTGCCGGATGCCGCGCCATCCACTCCTGTTCGGTTAGCTCCATGGGCTGGGGAAGCTCGGCCAAGAGCGCCGCATGACTACCGCGCCATTTCATGTACGCCTGATAGGCAAACCTCTGGCGCTCCTCAGAATTAGCCTCTGCGAAACTAGCGTAGTTCACGGCCGTGACATAGCGAAGGTCCCCCATGATATTCATCATCTCGTGGTTGCCCAACAGGCTCACCACCCGTCCACCTGCCTGTGGCGCTTCCTTCTCCAGAGACATCAGCAGATCCATCGCCTCGCGCGGCTTCGGGCCCCGATCCAAAAGGTCCCCCACCTGAACGAGAGTAGTTTTACCACCGGTCCAGTGATACGGCGCATCGATCAGTCCGACCCGCTTGAGGATGGCGACAAAGTCGTCAAAGTCACCGTGAACGTCGCCGATGGCGACCACGGCTTCTGCATGCTCCGTTGGAGTTCTAGCTGGTCCCGCCGATACCAGGCCGACCAACACCAAGAACAGGAGGACGGAAATACCAGCGCGGTAGGGAGAAACACTGGCTGGAGGGCGGACCATTTTTCTGCCTTCTATAGGGCAAGCCTTGATTTCAGAACAACATCCCTTTATGGCCTGCGTATCTTAGGCGGTCCGGCTGAACAAGTCAATATTGGGTCCCTAATCATGTCCCTAATCACCCTAATCATCCCTAAATCATCCTAATCGGCGGAGGCGTTGAAGACTTCGAGAGACAAAATTCAGTTTGGGCTCCACTGCGAGGAGCCCCAAGGAGGGTGTCACGAAACGCAACCTTATCAGGATCCTGTCGCTGGTGGTCATATCGCTGATGTGCAACGCAACCAGCGCCTTCGCTCCGGCCGACGCGAAGGCTAATGTGCCATTCGCCTTCAACGTTGGCAAGGGCCCCACCGCTCCATGGGAACCTGCCGGATACTGGCCGGTAGCCGATCGGCTACCGCATACCGACGCGCGGAGCATCTCGACGGGGCCGGCTAAAACCTATCTCGTTGCAAATGCGGCAGGACGTTCCAGCAAACGAGCCAGGCTCGACTTGGCACCACGCTTGCTTAACAGAATGCGTCACAGCGGTACTCAGCGAAGGCGCTGAAGACTTCGAGAGACAAAATTCAGTTTGGCTTCCACTGCGAGGAGCCCCAAGGAGGGTGTCATGAAACGCAACCTTATCACGATCCTGTCGCTGGTGGTCATGTCACTGATGTGCAACGCAACCAGCGCTTTCGCTCAGGTCAACGCGAAGGCTAATGTGCCATTCGCCTTCAACGTTGGCGGGGCGCGACTGCTAGCCGGAACCTACGAAATCAAGGTCTTAAGCCAAAGCCCGTACAAGATCATGATCGAGAGCGAGACCAGGGCGGCCGCCGTGTCGGTCGCCCGGCGCGAGGGTCCGAGCAATACCGAAAGCAAGCTGGTGTTCCACCATGTCGATAACCAATACTTCCTCTCCGAAGTCTGGAAGGACTCGGCCGCCGGAGGCATGATCGTCCCGACTTCCAAGCAGGAAGAGGAGCTGAAGAAGGAACTGAGCCTCGCTAAAAGTCCCTCGAACGGCCACG
>JBEKUD010000029.1:0-46438 GCA_049515395.1 Candidatus Sulfotelmatobacter sp.
TTCCACGTGCGGCAGAAATGCATCCTGCTGGGCCTTGTTGAAGCGGTGAATCTCGTCGATGAAGACGATCGTGCGGGAGCCGTATTGACGGGCGCGTTCGGCGTCGGCCATGACCTGCTTGATTTCCTTGATCCCGACGAGAACGGCGGAAAATTCGATGAACTCAGCCTTGGTCATATTCGCGATGATCTTTGCGAGTGTAGTTTTTCCTGTGCCAGGTGGACCCCAAAAGATCAGCGATCCGGTATCGTCGCGCTCGATCTGGATGCGGAGAGGCTTGCCGGGGCCGATCAAATGCTCCTGCCCGGCGTACTCCTCGAGCGTACGCGGACGCATGCGGTCGGCCAGCGGGCGGGTGAGGTCGGCGCTGGAGGAGGGGCTCGGGATGGGTTCGAAAAGTCCCATGCATCAATTCCTGATTCCTGATTCCTCACCCTAACATCGGGGCCACAATCAACCATCAGCAATCCGCAATTATCTTCTCTGTCTCGCGGCTTCGTACAATACGATGCTGGCGGCGACGCCGGCGTTTAAGGATTCCACCTGGGGCGTGTGGGGGATGGCGAGGACTTCATCCATTGCCGCCATCAGGTCGCGGGGGAGCCCGGAGCCTTCGTTGCCAAAGAAAATCGCGGCCGGGCTCTTAATATCTGCCTGATCGATAGGGGTGCCCTTGTGCGAGGAAGTTGCGAGCAGGCGGACGCCTTGGGCTTGCAGCTTTTCGGAAACTTCTTCCAGCTTCGCCGTGGCTGACTTGCCTTGATGATGAACAATGGGAAGGCGGAAGACAGAGCCGGCGGAAGCTCGTACAACTTTTGCATTAAAAGGGCTGACGGTGCCTTCGCCCAGAATAACGCCGGCGCTGCCAAAGGCCTCGGCGGAACGGAGGATCGTGCCCAGGTTGCCGGGGTCCTGGAGACCTGCGAGAACGACGATTGGGCCGACCGGCAGACGCTCCGTGACGTCGGCGAGGGAAAATTCTTTGAGGCGGACGAGAGCGGCTACGCCTTGCGGCGATTCGCTGGGCACAAGGCTGTCGAATAATTTATCGGGGAGGAGCACGGTTTCAACCTGGGCGCCGATCTGCGGAAGCAAGCGGTCGGCGCGGTCCTGGGAGGATTCGCGAAAGAAAACCGCGCTGAAACGGAGGCCGCTGCGGATGGCTTCTTCCAGAATGCGCAAGCCCTCGATCGCGCAGTCTCCGGCTTCGGTGGGTTCGGAACGGGCGAAAGCCTGGCGCAATTGCTTCACGAGAGGGTTGTGGTGCCCTTCGATGCGGCGAAGCCTTTGCTGGGCGCTGGGAGCCGGTTCTAGAGTCTTTTTCATGAGTGAGATTATGGGTGCATGATACGCCAGTCCCCCATTGCGCGGCGCTTTGCCGTATTATGATAGGTCTCACAGGCACATATTCCACAAGAAGCGGGCAAGAAGGGAAAGCCGTGCGCGCCGAAATTATAAAAATCAATTGCAACACTCCTGAAAGTTCACTGATCAAGTACGCCGCCGACCAGATTCGCGCTGGGGAAGTGCTGGGCATGCCGACGGACACGTTCTACGGGTTGGCGGCGGATCCGTTCAACCTGCGGGCGGTGGACCGTGTGTATGACATCAAGACGCGCTCACGCCACAAGCCGCTGTCGCTGCTGATCGAGAACGTGGATCATGCGGAGGAACTGGCAAAAGGGCTGCCGGAGGAATTTTATGCGCTGGCGCGAAAATACTGGCCGGGACCGCTGACCATCATCGTGAAGGCAGGATCGCGGTTGCCGCTGAAAGTGACGGCGAATACCGGCAACGTGGCGCTGCGCGTGCCGAATGCAAAGATTCCGCTGGCGGTGGTGACCGCGGCGGCGATCCCGATTACGGCTACGTCAGCGAACCTGAGTGGAGCGGCGGAGTGTACCAGCGCCGACCAGGTGCACGAACAGTTGCATGGCAGGATCAGCATAATTGTGGATGGGGGAACCTCACCGCGCGACATTGCATCGACCATAATCGACCTGACCGATGAGAGCGCGCGCTGGCGGATTATGCGCGAAGGCGCGATTCCTGCCGACGATATTTCCACTTTTTTTGCCAAAGGATGAACGACAAATCTGCTACGCGGCATCCCGGACGCAGTTGGCTGCTGCGACTCGAAGGGCTTGCGCTGGCGGCGCTGGTTACTTACCTGGGGGTGACCGGAATGCGTATTGCCCGGGAAGGGTCGCGAGAGGAACTGCATCCGGCGGACGCAATCGTAGTATTCGGCGCAGCGGAGTATTCGGGCCGGCCCTCGCCGGTCTTGCGAGCGCGGCTGGATCATGCCTTCGATCTGTTTCAGAAGGGAATCGCTCCGGTCGTGATCATCACCGGCGGCGCAGCCTCCGATCCCAGCTTCAGTGAAGGTGGGGTGGGACGGGATTATTTGCAGCATCGCGGAATTCCGGAGAGGAATTTAATTGCGGAAACGCAAGGCTCCGACACGGCTCAGTCGGCAACCCGCGTGGCGGTGATCATGCGTGCAAACGGGCTGCACAGTTGTGTAGCGGTGAGCGACGCCTATCATCTGTTCCGCATCAAGCGGCTGCTGGAACACGAGGGGATTCGGCCGGTGTATGGAGCGCCGCGGCCCGGTTCGCGGCCGCACAGCGTGGTGCAGCGACCCTACGCGGTGTTGCGCGAGGCATGCAGCTATCTGCTGTGGAAGATCGGAGCCTCTTAAGTCTGAAATCTTGTCTGACTCGCGCTCAGACTTCGCCATAGATTTTCACAACCCAGGATCAAGTTGGGAAGTTAGAACTTGTCAATGCCGTTCGTGGTGCGAATTTTGAACCAATCGTAGCGCAGGTTGTAGCGCATCATGCCGTTGCGGACCTTCATGAAGGCGTGCTGAACGCGTACTTCGAGCTGAGCGTTCTTGTTCAGGGTGGCTTGATCATGACGCGCGCCAATATATTCGGCTCGGCGGCGACCTTCACAGGCCTGGTAGTTGCCGCTTTCACGGCAAAGTTCATAGCCGTTACTGTTGTTTTCTTCCCGCAAAACGCTGACCACCATATTTTGCTGGATGGCGGCGGCTAGCTCTTCATCATATTTGTCGTACCAGGCGTGAACTGCGTCTTCAGTCTCCTCGGGGGTGTGATTCTGCTTGTACCGGCCGATCGCGGCTACGATCTCATCGCTATTTTCCGCGTCGTCCATGGTGAGCGCAGGCAGCGCATTTCGGAGCGCGCCCATGTCGTCCTCGGTGAAGACCTTCTTGCCCTGCAAGGCGCTTTGTTTCTTGGAGTTCCGGGCCACGGCCGCGAGGGATTGCTCCTTGCCCGTGGAGGTGGGTTCCGGCAGGTCGGCGGGAGCTACCGGAGGCGGGTTTTGGGCAACGGCGGCCGGGAGCAGAAGCGCGAAAACTGACGCTCGTAGCAGGCTCCGCCAAGAGCCCGAACGGAATGACGCAAGGGATGTCACCTCCAAATCGTATCTGCCGACGTAGGGGGTCAAAAGATGACGAAAGTTTCGGGGATCTATCCCCTTCGTACTACCAGCCGTTTCGCTGGCGCAGGCTCACAATGTGGGCGACGTGATGGCGGCAGTGCCAGCCATACAGCGCGAGAGTCTCCTCAAGATCCATTACCCCTCGCTCGGGATGGCGGAAGGTGCGTTTCCAGTCTTCTGGCTTAAGAGCGCGCAAAAGACGAACCCAGCGCGCGTGCAGGGAATCCAGCAACGTCAGTGAGACTTCGACGGGAGTGGTTTGCGTGTCGGCAAGTTGGGCCCAGCGGTCTTCGGCGTAGGGCTTGATCGTGGGTTCGTCTTCGGTGAGGGCGAGCTTGGTGCGGATATAGGCGTTGAGATGACTGTCGGGAACATGGTGCGTGACTTCGCGGACGGTCCAGCCTCCAGGGCGGTAGGGCGTGTCGAGTTGCTGGGCGGATAGGCCTTTGACGGCGGCACGGAGATTGGCCGGGGCGTGTTCGATCTCGTCCAGATGCCTCTGCTTTTGATCTTCGGTTAGCGGTTTTTGGTAGGTAAACGTGCCGACGGGGTAACGTAGATCAGTCATTATGTCCTCGAATCGAGAGCGTTGCATCACAGATGATTGATGATGCTCGAAAGGTGCAAGAAGGCATTGTCCGGGCACTCATCAGAACAAATCAAGACAGGACCTGCGGCAAGCCATGTTGCTTAGGCGTGCCCAATCGCCTTAAGTATGTAAAAGGAAATCACCAGCGACCACTGGATCGATGATTTCTATTACTGGGGGGAAGCCCGGGGATTAATCTCAGCAGCAAGATAAGACCGCTTCGCAATTTGACGTTGGCCGCATCGATCTGCGTTAATCAGTGAGGTCTGGTTCCGGATTCTTACCGGCAACTGGCAACCGACCGCTGGTGTATCCCATGCGCGAAATTATTTCCACCAAAGACGCTCCACAAGCGATCGGTCCTTACTCGCAAGCGGTCAAGGCAAACGGATTTGTATTCGTTTCCGGGCAGATCGCGATCGACCCCTCTACGCAGCAAGTCACCGGCGACGATGTGGCGGGGCAGACAGATCGCGTGTTGCGCAATGTGTCGAAGATTCTGGAAGCCGCCGGCACTGGCCTGGGGAAGGTTGTCCGCTCCAGCGTCTTCCTGAAACGCATGGACGACTTCGCTGCCATGAATCAGGTTTATGGAAGGTATTTCAGCACCGCACCGCCGGCCCGCACCACCGTGGAAGTAGCGCGTTTGCCGAAGGACGTGATGGTAGAAATTGACGTGATCGCACTAGAATAAATTCCCGTGGACTCGACTTTCCGCCTTGCTAAGTTCTTGGAAGGAGTTTCGAATGACTAAGTACGTTGCTGCAATCGTAATCGTCGTCGCGCTCACTGCAGGTTTCCTGGTCGCTCAAACCGCAACTCGCAAGTCCGCTGCCAACACCAACGCCCCGACTAAAGTGACTGGGGATGGAGTGAAGTCCCCTGACGGCCTCGCGTACTGGGATATTCGGGTGGGCAACGGCGAGGTGGCGAAAGAAGGTAGCCACGTGCGCGTGCACTATACTGGCTGGCTAACCAACGGCAACAAGTTTGACAGCTCAGTCGACGCCGGGAAGCCGTTCGATTTCACCATTGGAAATGGCGAGGTGATCAAAGGCTGGGAAGAAGGAGTGGCGGGGATGAAAGTTGGGGGGAAGCGCCAGTTGCGCATTCCGCCCGCTCTAGGCTACGGCGCCGAAGGCACTCCCGGCGGCCCGATTCCGCCCAATGCGACCCTGATTTTTGATGTGCAATTGTTGGGCGTGCAGTAGGAGAAAAATCTGGGTGTTAGGTCTTAGGCCAATCCCCACCGCTGATGGCGAGGACCCCAGTACCTAAGACCTTTGCTGGTTGGACTTTACGCCTTGGTCACTTTGCCGCTGCGAATGCAGGACGTGCATACACGCATGCGCTTCGTGGTAGCGCCCACGCGGGCATGCACCGGGCGCAAGTTGACGTTCCAGCGCCGCTTGGTGACATTATGGGCGTGGCTGATGCGGTTTCCTGATTGCGGCTTCTTGCCGCAAATATCACACTGTTGGGCCATCGCTGCGATCGATCCTTTCCAGCTTGAAATCGAAGTACTTATTCTACCGGATTTGGCCCCAGCCGACAATTCGCAGCATTAGAAATTAGAATGATTAGAACGGCCGAGGTATACTAAGAAGGCGGCTTTTGACCGCATTTTGGCAGCGGGCCCAAGGAGAAAATCGATGCAGAATCGTGGAAGCTCAACCCTGGTAGAAAATGCCCTGGTTCTCGCCCTGATGGGCATTCTGGCGGGAGCCGTTGGGGGCTTGGCGATTGGAATTGCTACCACACCGAAAACGGCATCTTCCACGACCACGTCAAGCACTTCTCGCTAGCGGGCGCATCCCTGAGACCGGGTTCTTTTTCCGCTCACGATATTGAAACTATGCAGTCCCCGCTTCAGTCGCCGACTTCGTCCACGGATCCTAAGTCCGTGAAGGTGAACCTGACTACCGGTACCGGAGTCGACATTGAGTGGAAAGACGGTCACGTTTCCCACTTCGATTTCGTCTATCTCCGTGACGCTTGCCCTTGCGCCATGTGCAACGAAGAGCGCGACAAATCCGGACGCAAGCCCGGCGAACCGGCCAAGCTTCGTCCCGGCATGCTGCCCATGTTCAAAGCTGCGGCCAAGCCCGTCTCCGCCGAGGGAATCGGTAAGTATGCCATCCGATTCGCGTGGAACGACGATCACGATCTCGGCATTTATTCCTGGAGGTTCCTGCGCGAGGTCTGCCCCTGCGAGGAATGTAAGGCCGAGCGCGCAGAATCGGCGAAGCCTGCGGATGCAAGAAGGTAAATTCAGCGGAACTGCCTATCGGGTGGCGATTCGCCGTGCCGCCCATCAGCTTCTCGATGAGCCCAGAGTTCTCGATGATCCACTCGCTCTGCGCATCATCGGCTCCGAGACTGCCGAAGCTCTTTGCTCCAACCCGAGAGAACACCATGCCTTCTCCCGCGCCTTCCGCGCGTTCATGGCAGCGCGCAGCCGCTACGCCGAGGACGAACTGGCTCATGCGGTCAAGCTGGGGGTAACGCAGTACGTAGTCCTGGGAGCCGGACTCGATACGTTCGCCTACCGCAACCCTCATGCCGACTTGCAGGTTTTCGAGGTGGATCATCCCGCTACACAGGCTTGGAAGCGCGATCAGCTGGAAGCGGCTCACATTGCGATCCCACCATCCCTGACCTTGGTTCCAATCGACTTCGAAAAGCAGACGCTGGAGGACACTCTTCAGCGCTCTGCATTCAATCCCCGGGCTGCCGCGTTCTTCTCGGGGCTGGGCGTAATTCCTTACCTGACCCAGGAAGCCTGCATGCGTACGCTTTCGCTCATTGCCAGAATGCCTGCTGGTAGTGGTGTGGTCTTCGATTTCGCTGTCGATCCGGCGCTTCTGAATGCGGGACAGAGGCAGGCCCTCGAGGCTCTAGCGAAGCGCGTAGCCGCGGCCGGAGAACCTTTCCAACTATTTTTCGATCCCGGAAAATTGCCGGATGAACTGAAGAGCATGGGATTTCACCACACCGAACTTCTGCAAGGAAGGGAACTCAACATTCGTTATTTCAAAGACCGCAAAGACGGCCTGCTTGTCCGCGGCGGGTTGGGGCACTTGATGGGGGCGTGGGTGTGAGTCGTCCAACAAAAGCGAAAGCCCCGATTCCGCCGACTTGAAATCATCCAGCCGCGCGCCGAACACTCTCATTCCCCTGTAAAATTGAATGATCAGCGCCGGAGCCACTTCCGCATTGTCTTTTCTCGATCAACTCAACCCGCAACAGCGCGAGGCCGTCGAAACTACCGAAGGGCCAGTGCTGATCCTCGCGGGGGCGGGCAGCGGGAAGACGCGCGTTATTACCTACCGTATCGCCTACTTGATCGAGCACAAGGGAGTGATGCCGGAATCGATTCTGGCGATGACTTTTACGAACAAGGCCGCCGCCGAAATGAGCGAGCGCGTCGAGAAGCTGGTCGGCGGCCTCAGCATTGCCAAGCCGGTCATCTCGACATTTCATTCTTTCTGCCTGCGAGTTCTTCGCCGCGATATTGAAGCGCTGCAGATTCGGTCCACCACGCCCGGCCAGCCCCCCATCGGCCACACGAAGAAGTTTGTAATCTATGACGAGAGCGATCAGCAATCCGTGGTGAAGGGGATCGTGAAGCGCCTCGGCGTGGACGACAAACAACTCACGCCACGCACCGTACTTTCACGCATATCGTGGGCGAAGAATCACATGCTCGATCCGCAGGAACTTTATCTGCAGTCGGCTGATCCTAAGAATGAAAAGATTGCGCATCTGTTCGAGGAATATCGCAAAGAATTGCGCAAAGCCAACGCACTCGACTTCGACGATCTGCTACTCGAGGCTACGCGATTGTTGAAGACTGCCGCGCATGTGCGCGAGTATTACAACCGCCGTTTCCGGTATTTGCTGATCGACGAATATCAAGACACCAACCGCCCGCAATACGAACTGATGCGCATGCTGGCCGGCGAGCGCCACAACGTCTGCGCCGTAGGCGATGAAGATCAGTCAATTTACTCCTGGCGTGGCGCCGACATCCGCAACATTCTCGAGTTCGAAAAAGATTTCCCCGAAGCCAAAATCATCCGCCTCGAACAGAATTACCGCTCTACGCAGAATATTTTGCAGGCGGCATCGTCGGTAGTTGCGAATAACCTTCGCCGCAAAGGCAAGAATCTTTGGACATCGCGCCAGGGGGGTACGAAGATTGGCTACTACGAAGCGCCGGATGGCGAAAATGAAGCACTCTTCGCCGCCGACCATATCACAAAATACTTGCGCGAAGCGGCTCAGCGCGGCGAGACTCCCCGCGCCGCCGTACTCTACCGCACGAACTCGCAATCGCGTCTGTTCGAAGAGGCCATGCGCCGTTACGGCCTCAAATACAAAGTGGTCGGCGGATTCTCTTTCTACGAGCGCTCCGAGATCAAGGATATGATTTCGTATCTCAAAGTCATCCAGAATCCGGATGACTCGATCGCGCTGCTGCGCGTGATCAACACGCCGACCCGCGGCATCGGCAAGAGCACGATCGATACGATCGAGCGGCTAGCGCTCGAAACTGGTCTCTCTTTGTGGGGAGCGTTAGGAGAAGCGATCCGGCGTCAACTCCTTCCGCAGCGGGCGCTGTCGGCGCTGAAAGGCTTCCAGCAGTTGATGGTGGACGCCCAAGCGATGTTGGCAGGAAATTTCGTTAGCCATCGGGGAGGGAGCGGGGAAGCAATTGTGGCGCCGACGCCCTCGCCCGCGTCTGGCGAAGCAGAAGAAGAAGCAGGGGACGACGGAGGCGCCTTCGATCCCAACGAATTCGAAAATACCGCCTTCGATTTCGGTGGCGCCTACCCCGGGGACGATGTCGACAACCGCGCCGGCGTCCCGCCGGTTTTCGTCAAAGACCTATCGACCGCGCCGATCGGAGATACGGCGGCACCTACCTCCGACGCATTTCCTGTTCCCACGGTCAGCACCGCGGACATTCTCAAGTTCCTCATCGACCGCACCGGTTACATCAAACTTCTCGAAGCCGAAGACACGCCGGAGGCCTTTTCCCGCATGGAGAACCTGCGCGAACTCGTAAACGCCGCCATGGACTCACGCGACCGAGGCGAGTGGCTAGATCAATTCCTCGACCATGCCGCCCTCATCAGCGATGCCGACGACTATGACGAGCGCTCGCAGATCACTCTGATGAGCCTGCACGCCGCCAAGGGTCTGGAGTTTCCTTTAGTCTTTCTCAGCGGCCTCGAAGAAGGATTGTTCCCGCACTCCCGCACCATGCTCCAACCGGATGACATCGAAGAAGAACGCCGTCTCTGCTACGTCGGGATGACTCGCGCCATGGATCAGCTGATTCTGACTCGCGCCGTCTACCGCCGGCGGTACGGCACCGACTTGCCCGAAGCCAGCGTACCCTCTCGCTTCCTCGAAGAAGTTCCAGCTCCTTTGATCGAAGAATTCGGAGGACGGCGCGCTTTGCGGGCTGGCACGGGCCAGGCGGGGACGGACTCCGGGGGAATGGCCGCCCCCGGCCGACCCGCGGGGCGCAGCTCCGCAGCCTACGACGCCGAGGGGGCGCACTATTCCTACGAAGATGAAGACCAAAGCGCCAACTGGCAAGGTTCGCGTGGGGACAACCCCCGGCTGTCCGGGGGGGCGAAGCCCCGCAGCTCTGTGTCCAATGCTCCGGCCAGGCCCTACAACTCCATCGAGAACATCGCCGAGTTCTTCGCCACCCGCGGCAAGAAGTTCAGCGTGCCAAAAATTCCCCTTGGAGAGCCCACCGGCAAGCGCGGATTCCGCCCCGGCCAGAAAGTTCGTCATCCGAAATATGGAGAAGGAACCGTCTACCAGCGAGAAGGAGACGGCGAAGAAGCCAAGATTACTGTACAATTTCCTCGCTTCGGCTTGAAGAAGCTGGTGGAAAAGTATGCCCAGCTCGAGCGCGCCTGACTGCACAATCTGGTAATTTTGTAATCGGGCAATTTCCCGGTTTGTCCTTTTGGCCTCGTGATGACATTGCCGAATCACCAAATTACTGAACCAAGAAAGCATTCATGGCAAACACAGCAGAATTAAGCAAAGAAGAGCGCAAGAAATCCAAACGTACCGCTCGCAAGAAAGCAAAAGCGGAGAAACCCAAGAAGCCCCGCGATTACGCCCGCGGATCGAAGAAACGCAAGGTGAAGAAGTTGGCTCGCGGTCAGTCGAAGCGGTAAGCGGCAGGCCTGAGAAGTCCGGGCATGGACCGTTGATTGTTCAACGAAGTCCAGCGGTCCATGCCCGACTCCGCTGTGAGGAGACAACCACCACTTGTCACAATCATCCCCGGAACCAACTGGCACCGTGCGGACCTCCGACAACCAGCTTTTCTGCTGCAAGTCGATCGACAAGCTGATTGCGGAATCCGAGGCTCCTGGCCAACGGCTGCAAAAAACCCTGGGCCCTTGGTCGCTGACCGCTCTAGGCATCGGCGCCATCATCGGTTCGGGCATTTTTGTGCTCACCGGAACCGCCGCTGCTGGAGAATACTTCCAGGCTCCGTCGATTCTGCACGCGCAAGTTCTCGACATCATCGTTAATTTCTTCCGCGGCGGCGGCATGGGCGCTGTCCTCATGCACGGACGCCCGCCCGCTGGCCCCTCCATCGCCATTTCGTTTCTCTTAGTCGCGATGGCCTGCAGCTTCGCCGGACTCTGCTATGCGGAACTGGCGTCGATGATTCCGATCGCTGGGAGCGCTTACACGTACTCTTACGCCACGCTGGGCGAAATCTTCGCCTGGATCATCGGCTGGGATCTGATCCTCGAATACGTGGTCAGCAACGTCGTGGTCGCGATCGGCTTCGCCGCCTACACCAAAGCGCAACTGGAATCCTTCGGCGTGCACCTGCCGGACCGATGGTCCACGCCTGTCTGGGAGTCGGGCCACTGGACCGGTTCCTATTTCAACTTCCCCGCCTTCCTCATTATTTTCATTCTCACCGTCTTGCTGGTCCGGGGTGTGCGCGAATCGGCCGAAGCCAACAACATCATGGTCGCCATCAAGATCGGTGCCATTCTTGTGTTCCTCATCATCGGCGGCGCGCTGGTGAACCCCGCCAACTGGCATCCCTTCGCACCCTCCGGATTCGGCGGCGTCGTCACCGGAGGCGCCATCGTCTTCTTCACGTACATCGGATTTGATTCCGTTTCCACCGCCGCCGAGGAGGCGCGCGATCCGCAGAAGGACTTGCCTTTCGGCATCATCGCCTCACTCATCGTCTGCACGATACTCTACGTCGGCGTCTCCATCGTGTTGCTCGGCATGATGAAATACACCACCTTCGTCACCGGCGAAGCCGCCGATGCTCCCGTCGCCTATGCGCTGAAAGTCCTCGGAGCAAGCCGCTGGTCCCGATCCGTAATCGTCATCGGAGCTCTCACCGGGATGATTTCATCGCTGCTGGTCTTTCAGTATGGTCAGGCCCGCATCTGGTACGCCATGTCGCGCGACCGCCTGTTCCCGGCGCTGTTTTCAAGAGTTCACGCCAAGTTCAAGACGCCGCATTACTCGACCTGGATTGCGGGCTTCGCGGTCGGCATACCTGCCGGAATTTTCGCCATCAGCGATGCGGCCGATCTCTCGAACATCGGTACGCTCTTCGCCTTCGTTCTGGTTTCGCTCGGCGTGATCATCTTGCGCCGCACTCAGCCGAATCGCCCGCGCATCTTCAAAGTGCCGTTCGTGCCGTGGTTCCCGCTGATCTCGATCGTGCTGTGCGGTGGCCTGATGACTGGACTGACCGTCATTACGTGGCTGCGCTTCGTTGTGTGGCTGGGCCTGGGCCTGCTGATCTACATTTTCTACAGCCGGCATCGTAGCGAGTTCGCGAAGAAATAGCTGTCAGCTTTCCGCCCTCGGCGAAAACGCGCTGTCATCCTGAGTGGAGCAGAACGGTGAGCGAAGCGAATCGGTCTGCTCCGTCGAAGGATCCCCGCACTCCTACAATATGCACGGCCGCACCCTCGGTGGAGGTTTCTTCCCCGTCCGTCGCCCCGGTTAACCATTGCGTTTCTCCGTGCCTCCGTAGTGAATTTGCTTCCTCGCAAATCTTCGTCCAAGAATCTACAATCAAGGGCAATGTCCCTTGATCGATTGCCGAGCAGTTTCCTCCGCCAGCTTCCTAAGGCAGAGCTGCACCTTCACCTTGAGGGTGCGGTCGAACCGGCAACGCTGCTTGAACTTCGCCAGCGCCATGGCGATCTCGTCACGCAGGCTGAAGTCGATCAACTTTATCGCTACCAGGATTTTCCAGGTTTTCTCCTCGCTTTCAAAAATATTACCGAGCACCTGCGCACCCCTGAAGACTATGAGTTGATCATCTACCGCCTGATGCAGCGCCTGAAAGAAGAAAACGTCCTGCACGCGGAAGTTTACGTTTCGGTTGGCGTCTGCCTCTGGCGCAAGCAGGATTTTGCAGCTATCTTCGAAGGACTGGATCGCGGCCGCGCCCGCGGTGCGCGCGACTTCGGCATTTCGCTCGTCTGGATATTCGACGCAGTACGCCAGCTCGGCGCGGAGTCTGCGCAGAATGTTTTTGAGCTTGCCGTTCGTTATCACGACCGGGAAGTTGTGGGCATCGGCATTGGCGGCGATGAGCAGAAAGCGCCGCCTGAAGTTTTCCGCGAGGCCTACTGTTGGGCCGCCGACCACGGCATGCGCCTCACGGCTCATGCCGGCGAGACTGGGCCGCCGGAATCCGTGTGGGGCGCGCTCAACCTGCGCGCGGAACGCATCGGTCACGGACTCACTGCCTTCCACGATCCTGATCTGGTCGAAGAGCTCGCCCAGCGGCAGATTCCGGTTGAGGTATGCCTCACCAGCAACCTTCGCACCGGCCTGTGTCCCAATCTCAACGATCATCCGGCGAAAAGCTACTTCGATCAGGGCGTGATGATCACGCTCAACAGCGATGATCCGGCGATGTTCGGCACCACGCTCGCGCGCGAGTATCAGCTAGCCCAGCAAACCTTCGGATTTACCGACGAACACCTCCGCGAGCTCGCGCGCAATTCCTTCGAAGCGTCGTTTCTGCCCGCGGAAAAAAAGTTAGAATTCTTGAACTTGTTCGACGCGGCCGCGGCAAGATAAGACCATGTGGGGATCGCCGCCCTCGGCTGTCCGGCCGGGCGAAGCTCGGGGGTTCGTCACCACCGTCGTGGTTGTAAAATCGCCAATCGAAAATCAGAAATGCGCAGCGCATTCACTGAAAACTGAGAACTGCATGCTCCGCCACATCGGCATCGTCGCCTGCAGCACCGAGGGAGCCGCACTCTGCTACCGCACCATCTCACTGGAAGGCGCGCAGAGGCTCGGTCCGCACGATCATCCCGAAGTCTCTCTGCACTCGCATTCGCTCGCGAACTACATGCAATGTATCCGCGGCAACGATTGGGCGGGGGTGGCTGAACTCATGCTTTCTTCCGCGGAAAAGCTGGCCCGCGCCGGCGCGGACTTTCTGATTTGTCCCGACAACACGATCCACCAGGCTTTCGACCTGATCGAGCACCGCTCGCCGCGCCCCTGGCTGCACATCGCGAGAGAGGTGGCGAAAGAAGCGCAACGCCACCAGTTCAAGCGCCTCGCCATTCTCGGCACGCGTTACCTGATGGAAGGCCCCGTCTACCGCGA
This sequence comes from Candidatus Sulfotelmatobacter sp., assembly GCA_049515395.1. Classification (GTDB taxonomy): domain Bacteria; phylum Acidobacteriota; class Terriglobia; order Terriglobales; family Acidobacteriaceae; genus Sulfotelmatobacter. Next base: position 13,727 of record JBEKUD010000029.1, read on the forward strand.
AGCCTTGAAAGCCGCCGGCATCGAGCACCGCATTCCAGCAGCCGAGCAGCGCGAGCGCATCGACCAGATCATCATGGACGAACTGGTCAATGCTCGGTTCCTGCCGCGCTCGCTGGCCTACTACGTGGAAGTGATCCGGATATCCAAGGAGGAGGCTTGCGACGCGGTCGTGCTCGGCTGCACCGAAATCCCGCTGCTGGTGACGCCGGAATCCTCGCCGCTGCCCACGCTGGACTCGACGTGCATTCTGGCGAAAGCCGCAGTCCGCAAAGCGGTGGAAGGCTGAACGATGCGGAGACAGCCACCCCTTCGACAAGCTCAGGGCCGGCTCTCGGCTTTCCCGCCGAGCGCAGCGAGGCCGTGTCAGCGGTTCTCGGCCAGTCGAAACCGGCGGTTCGGCTTTCGCCAGCTTATGACCGCAACCAACCGCGAAGCCTCAAGCCAACCGTTCAAATTCCGCCATCTTCCCCCTCCGTATGCCATCGTGCGCCTGCCTCCCGACATTCCAGTCCCCGACTGGGCCGCGAAAGGCGACTTCACCTCCATTACACGGACAGCCGACGAACTCTCCGTCGTCTGCCCGGCGGAGAACATCCCGAAAGAGATCGATGCCGGCCTGCGGTGGATCTGCCTCAAACTCGAAGGCCCGTTTCCATTCAGTCAAACCGGAGTCCTGCTCTCCTTCATCGAGCCGCTGGCGAATAATGGCATTCCCATTTTCGCGATTTCGACATGCGAGACGGATTATATTCTGGTACAGGAGGAATTCATCGACCTCGCTCTCAACGCTGTGCAGGCCGCTGGACACGAACTCCTGCTGCCATAAACCCTGACGCAGGTCATAGAATCGAAAGTGCACTCCGCACGGTTGACTGCGCCGTTCGCCCTTCGAATTTCCCGGAACGCTGTCGCGGAGACTGCACCTGGCGCGTGTCTGTGCTGTAATAGCAGAGTAACGTCAACATGCCATCAGCTCTTACAGTTCTGCGCCGCCGCGCCAAGGCACTGCACCGCAACCTGCGCGGAGCTGCCATGGCCGCACGCGCTTTCGCTTCAACCGACCATCCTCTGCTGGCGCACATTATTCCCGTGCGCCGCTGCAATTTGGCCTGCACGTACTGCAACGAGTTCGACGATTTCTCGAAGCCCGTGCCCGCGGACGAAATGTTCCGCCGCATCGACAAGCTGGGCGCGCTCGGCACGGCCGTAGTCACGATTTCCGGAGGCGAGCCCCTGCTGCATCCCGAGCTCGATGACGTGATCCGCCGCATCCGCGCGAACGGTATGATCGCCGGCCTCATCACCAACGGCTATTTGCTCGTTGCGGACCGCATTCGGCGCCTGAACCGCGCGGGACTTGAGTGGCTGCAGATCTCAATCGACAACGTCAATCCCGATGACGTTTCCAAAAAGAGCCTGAAGGTTCTCGACAGAAAGCTGCAACTGCTCTCCGAACATGCGGATTTTCACGTGAACATTAATTCCGTGGTGGGCAGCGGCATTCGCCATCCGCAGGACGCGCTCACCATCGGCAAGCGCGCCCTCGGACTTGGATTCACTTCGACGATCGGAATTATCCACGATGGCAGCGGACAGTTGCAGCCGCTGGGCGAAGAAGAGCGCCGCATCTATGAGGAAATGAAATCGTGGGAGAAGAGCAGCTTCACCCGCATCAATGCCTTCCAGGACAAGGTCGCGCAAGGCTTGCCGAATGATTGGCGCTGCCGCGCCGGCGCGCGCTATCTCTACATCTGCGAAGACGGATTGGTGCATTATTGCTCGCAGCAGCGCGGCTACCCCGGGGTGCCACTCGCGACCTACACCCGTGATGACATGCGCCGCGAATATCTCACCGAAAAAGCCTGCGCACCACACTGCACAGTTTCCTGCGTACACCAGGTTTCGATTTTCGATAGCTGGCGCGCGCCGCAACATCCCGCCAGACCGATTCCGTCGGCAAACTCCGAATTGATTCAGATCGGAAAATAGCGCACAACCCGCATCCAGCCTGCGATAAAATCGCAAATCGAATGGCTAGAAACCAGATTTGTTGTATTCTTTTCCGGCAAATCGGTTCGCCGAGGAGGTCCTGCCATGATGCCAATCGGTGGCTTCGTGGTTTTCCTAGTCCTTGCCTCCGGCCGTGATGCGTGGTCAGGCGATCCGAACCGGAACGCCGCCGCATCCAATCCGAACTCAAACAAGCCGACCGAATCCACGCTCACGTGGGCGCGCTATGAAGATCGGGCCGAGCACTCCTTTTCCATCGAGGTGCCGCAGGGCTGGAATGTTCAGGGCGGAGCGTACCGCTTCGGTTACTTCGATGTCCGTTGGGGGATGGACGTGCGCTCTTCCGACGACAAGAACATCCTCCGCATCGATTGACGCCAATCTTCCTGCCTATGCCGTCCCCGGGCCTCACACGCCGCCCGACGGCCAACTACAATCAGCCCCGTCAATTGCAGATGGTGATGGCCGGCTCCCGGACAGGCCAGACTTTTGCGAAAAATTACGGTAAGTCCAACTGCGACAGCATTTGCCAAAATGTGAAGCCGCGGGCCGGTGGATGGAAGCCGGCGGCATTTCGGGAGGCTACCCCGAAGTCGGAAAGGGACGGAAGTGTTTCTGATAACTGCCAGACCAGTGCAGGGCCGCGCATCGCCACCATTTATGCGCGAACCAGCGCCTACGGAACAGCTTACGACCGAGGATTCTAGCAGGCGGACCCCGTCCTCAGCCGGTTGGCCACGTCGGACAATGTCGCCCTTGCTCAAGCGATCGCGCAACCCATGCTCAATAGGCTCTCCAAAAATCCCGATTGGGTGGAAGATCAGAACCGCATGCAAAAGCGGGCGCAGGTGAGATCCACAGAAGTTACCAGCCGTTCATGGGGCAAATGCAGGCCTATCATCAGTCGCGCACCAATGCGTGGAACCAGCAGGTGGCCGGCTATCAGGTACGGCAGAATGGGCAACGGGCGCAGTCGTCAAGCTGGAGAAAGACACTGACGGGACTAACCGATGCCGTTGACCCTGCAACCGGAAACCACTTTCAGGTTTGGACCGGTCCCAACGCCAACTACTAGCGCAACGGACTCGGACAAACCGGTGCGGGATACCATCAGGTGGAAACTCCGCCGCAGAGGAGGTTTCAAATTATTTCTTCGGCTGGGCAGACGGGGGCAAAATGTTATTCAGCCGGAGATACTGGGCGGCCGCAGCATAGTGATCGGCCCATCCGCTGGCCAGGCCCAGCGCTGCCATCGCTCGCGGAAACTGTTTCCCACCGAAGAGTTCCACGCTGTCTCCCAGCTTGGAGTCGTCCATTTTGCCGAGCGCCTCGCCACAAAAATCGAACGAGGCCGTGGCTGCGGCCAGCAGCTTGTCCTTGGCATCGGTTTCCTTAACCTCCTCAACTTTGGGCGCAGGAACGTCGGCTGCCTTGGCGCAACCGGAATTGTTCGACCCAATGATGTGGACCACCAGATGCGCAAAGCTCATCTGCTCGGGCGTGGGTTTGTAATTGAACTTGTCCGCGGGCATGGCGGAGATGGCGCCGAGAATATTATTCCTCGATCGCGGCAGCAGCATGCGAAGCGAAGCAGTTACAGGATCTTTCACTGGCGCCGCAGCTTGCGCGGATGAAGGCGCTGCTGCGCTCTGCGACCATCCAGAGCTGATGCCTAGGCATGCGAAAAGGAGCGTGACGACAAGCCGTTGCATGGAGAGTCTCCTTAGACCTGACAAGGATAAGGATTCGAAGGGAATTCTAGACCGCAGGCGGCGGCAACACAAGCAAGTTCAAGTTTAAGATAAGCCCATGCAGAATGTGACACCGCTTGCGGTTGCGGCTCTGGTTCTGGAGCTGGCCCCGGCAGTCCTGTTCGGGCTGGCCGCAGAGCAAATTACGCGTGCCGTGCAGCGCTGGCCGGTCGCTCTGCGCCTGAGCGTCCCCGCGCTATTGGTCGCGCCCTACGCGATGGTTTCTCTTTCTGCTCATCGATTCCAGTGGTCATGGTTTGCGCTGTATGCGGTGCTGCCCGTGGCCATTGCATGGCTGCTCCTGCACGCCGCGGTGGCCGATCCCGAGCAGCGCGGCAACTGGCGCGACGTGTTCATCTTATTGGTGTTGGGCCTGGCCGTCGATTTGCGCTGGTTCGAAGGCGCCTGGCCGAACGGTCTTCGCGCTTTGAACGAATTGCTTCTCGTCGACGCTGGCTTGTACGGGTTTCTCTCGATCCGCCAGCTGAGCGGCACTGGATACAATTTTTGTCTGAAGTGGAGCGACTGGAAAACTGGTCTGCGGGGGCTTGTCTTCTTCGCACCTGTGGTTATTGTGCTCGGGTTGGCGCTCGGCTTCATTCATCCGCATCGCAACCAGCCGGGAATTGCAAGCGCTCTCCTGCGCTGGGTATGGATATTTTTCTTCACCGCCGCGCCGGAAGAACTCTTCTTCCGAGCGTGGGTTCAGAACATGCTGGAGCGGCGCTTGGGACGTCGCGCAGCTCTTGTGATGGCGTCCATTTTGTTCGGCCTGTCTCACTTCAACAAACGGTCCGCTCATTTCAACTGGCGCTACGTGCTGCTGGCGACCATCGCTGGCGTTTTCTATGGACGTGCCTGGCGGGAGAATCGTCGCCTGGCCGCTTCGACGATTACCCATGCCAGCGTGGATTGGTTGTGGGGGCTGTGGTTCTAAGAGGGGAGTCTGATCTTAACTTTCTTCTCCTGCTCGTCCATCTCGTCCATCGCCGAGCTTTCTTTGATCCTTCTAGGGTGTTAATCTTCTTGCGCCCATGAAAAATCTCACCCGTCGCCGATTCGGAAAAACTTTGGCCGGCACCGCCGCCGCTGCCTTTGCTACTTCGTCTCTCCCGCGATTTGCAGTTGCACAAATGGCGTCGCCGGCTTCGAGGCAATTCCCATCGAACTTCGTCTGGGGCTGCGCGACTGCCGCTTACCAGATCGAGGGCGCAGTGAACGAAGATGGCCGGAAGCCATCCATCTGGGATACTTTCTCCCACACTCCGGGCAAGACTTTTCACGGAGAAACCGGCGACGTGGCCGACGATTCCTACCATCTCTACAAAGAAGACGTGAAGCTGCTGAAAAGCCTGGGCGTCAGCGGCTATCGCTTCTCCATTGCTTGGTCACGCATTTTTCCAGACGGAACCGGCCAGCCGAACGAGAAAGGCCTGGACTATTACCAGCGCGTGGTGGATGAGCTCCTCAAAAACAATATTTCCCCCTACATCACACTCTTTCACTGGGACCTGCCGCAGGCTCTGCCCGGCGGCTGGCAGTCGCGTGACACATCGAAAGCCTTCGGCGACTACGCAGCCTATGTTTCCAAACATCTCGCCGATCGTGTCGGCCGCTTTTTTACCACCAACGAATTTGTCTGCTTCACCGACCTCGGCTACAAAAACGGACAGTTCGCGCCCGGCCTGAAGTTGCCGGACGCACAAGTCAATCAGATTCGCCACCACGGTATCCTGGCTCACGGCATGGCCGTGCAAGGCATTCGAGCCAACGCCAGGCCTGATACGCAGATTGGTCTTGCGGAGAACGCCACCGTGTATGTACCCGTGATCGAGACTCGCGAGCAAATCGAGGCTGCACGCCGCGCCACTCGCGAGGAAAATGCGCCGTTCCTGGCTGCGGTCCTCGAAGGCAAGTACACGGACGGCTACCTCCAGCGCCAAGGGGCGAACGCTCCCAAGGTTGAAGCCGGTGATATGAAAATCATTGGCAGTCCGCTCGATTTCGTCGGTCTGAACGTTTACGATCCGGAATACGTTCGCGCCGATTCATCCCCCGACGGCTACGCCATCGAGCCGCGCCCCACTTCTTATCCGCACATGGCGTCCCCATGGCTGTACATCGGCCCTGAGGTGATCTACTGGGCAATTCGCAACGTCAGCGAGGTATGGAAACCGAAGGCGCTCTTCATCACCGAGAACGGTTGCTCCTCCGATGATGTGTTAACTGCCGACGGGCGCATCGAAGACACTGACCGCGTCATGTACCTACGCAATCACCTCGCCAACCTGCAGCGCGCAGCTTCCGAGGGCTATCCCATCAAGGGTTACTTCCTGTGGAGCCTGCTCGACAATTACGAGTGGGCAGACGGTTACAGCAAGCGCTTCGGTATTCACTACGTGGATTTCAAGACCCAGACGCGCACGCCAAAGCTCAGCGCGGAGTGGTACCGCGAAGTAATCTCGAGGAACGCAGTCGAGTGATGGCTGTGGGTAAGGCACTTTCCAAAGTCGCGATGTTGGTTCCGCGCCGGGATGTCGCATCAACAGCAAGTACAAGAAGCGGGTTGATTCAGACGTTGAAGCGCCTTGGTCAGATCGATGTCTTAATCAACATCAACAATGCCGGCCGGGGACTCCGAGGCGCTGCCGAAGAAGCCTCACCCAAGCAAGTTCGCTCGGTCTTCGCGGGGAATGTGGGAGGTTTGCTGACAGTGACCCGAGCGGTTGTGTCCTCGATGCGAGCCGGTACCCGTACCCTCAACTCGCTGTCGCAGCAAATGCTTCCTCTTCCTCTGCCTGTTGCTGCACACCGCTCGGCTGAGTCTGGACTTCCTCCTGCCGGTGCCAGGGGCACTGCTCATCCGAACATTCGCAGGTGGCGCAACAGATACCGAACGCCATCATCTGAAACTGCTGGCATTGTTGTGGGCCGTCGAACTCTAACTTCGCCCTATACTGCGCCATGGTCTTGTCCCCCATGGGAGCGGAATTTCCAATCGCAAATCCAAGTGTACACGCGCTGGAGATTGCCGGTATGTAACCCACATCATTGGGGTAGGTGATGTCAATCACAGGAGGCCAGATTGGGAAATTCGGGTCTTCGGATTACCCGGATTCAGTGCGGCCACCCTCCAGCAGGGGATCATCACTGCGGCGCTTGATAGCGCAAATAGCCGAGCCCCACCCTCAAGTGATGATGCAGCGTGTCCGGAACGCATATGGCAAAGCAGAGGCCCAGCAATCCCTGCGCGACGCCGAGCGACCACAGATTGTGATACCGGCGGAACAACGCGCAGGTGACGATTCCCCATACCAGCGTAGCCACCGTGAGAGCAAGATTTGGAAGGTGAGCCGCAGCGAAGAGCGTTCCCGCGACAGCCACCGCGGCAGTTTCACTGCGCAGGAGCCGAAACACCCGAACCATGAAAAAATCCTGCAGAAGAAACTGCTGGTAGATCGTCCAGAGCACATAACCCAAGATGTGCTTAAGACCGCCTTTGTAGAGCGGATGCAGTGTGCCAAGCCTCGAAGCAACAACCATGCTCACGGTAGAGAGTGCGATAGCTGCGGGCACGATCCAGAGTGAGCGGAACAAGCCACGATGGCCGAAGCCCAATTCATCCCGCCTTTTCCCCCGCGCCAGCACCACCACTAACGTCAGCACGAGGGCGATCGGCGACAGAACGCGCTGCAGGTGCTCCGGGCTCCAGAGGATGCCGACGATCAAGCCGTAGCCGAGAACCAGTTCAACCAGATCGCGGACACGGCTGGAATGAACGCGGGACATCACACAGTCACCTCCGGTGTGGCCTCCAGCAAAGCGGCGGTGTATGGGTGCTGCGGGCTTTCGGTGATTTGCCGGGTGGAGCCGACTTCCACAATCTTGCCGCGATACATCACCGCGATGCGCGTCGAGAGGTACCGCACCACCGGCATCGAGTGCGAGATGAAAAGATAGGTCAGGCCAAAGTCGCGCTGCAGTTGCGCCAGCAGGTTGACGATTTGCGCTCCTACGCTGACGTCGAGCGCGGAAACCGGCTCGTCAGCCACCATGAGTTTCGGTCGCAACGCGAGCGCTCGCGCAATGCCGATGCGCTGCCGTTGGCCTCCGCTGAATTCATGAGGAAAGCGGCGCCGGATGGATCCATCAAGCCCGACTGCACGCAGCAGTTCGAGGACCTGCGCGCCGATCGCATCCTTGGACTTTCTGGCTCCCTGTGAGTTTCGGTGTATCAGAAGCGGCTCGGCGATAATCTCTTCGACGCGAAAGCGCGGATCAAGTGAGGCAAAGGGATCCTGAAAGATAATTTGCATATCGCGGCGCAGTCGGCCCATTTCGCGGCGGCTCGCCGTCAGCAGGTCGCGACCTTCAAAGCGGATGCTCCCCGACGTGGGCTCGATAAGCCGCAAGATCAAACGTCCAAGCGTACTTTTGCCTGAGCCTGATTCACCCACCAAACCAAGGGTCTCGCCCGCGTGGATGTCGAGCGACACATCATCGACCGCGCGCACCTCAGTTGCTCCTTTGAGCTTTCCACGCAGCGGTGATTCGCCTTGCGAATAAATCTTGACCAGATTTCGTACTTCGACGAGCGCCATGGTCTAACCTTCGCGGACCAACTGCTTCATTCTGTTGACTACCAGCCCGAGACGCGGTTGGCTCGCGACGTCAGGCAACGCCTCGAAGAAGTTGCGAGCCTCCGTGCATTATTATTCTCTATTCAAGAATAGAGAATGAGACCGGCATCACCCGGCCGCGATCATGGGCACCGCCGCCAGCGCTGTCAGTAGCCCGATGAACCTCCAGCGGGTGAAGTGTTCTCGCAGGAACACCCGCGCCAGAAGCACGGTGACTGCCGGATACAGTGACGAGATCACTACCGCTTCATCGAGCCGTCCAGTCTGGCTGGCCCGCACGAACAACATGGTCCCGATCGAGTCGACACACCCTGTGAGTATGGCCCAGCGCACGCCAGCGGCGGTGATCTCGCTGAATTTTCCTCGCAGCAAAACAATCGCGGCGGTGATGAGCAAACCACCGATTCTGGTGAAACTCGCGATCCACAAAGCTGAACTGCCGCCGGCTTGGCGCACGCAAAGATAAAAGCCAGCGAATCCGGTGCCTGCGATCAAGGCCAGTCCGATCCCTTCCGGAGTATTGCCGTCCTCGGCTCGCGTGATCAGCCAAAGTCCGATGGCGGCCAGGAAAAATCCACTGATGGGAATCCGGCCGGGCAAGCCCTCGGTGAACATCGAAAAAACCGCCGGGATCGCCGCGCTCAGCACGGCGGCTACGGGCGCGGTCAATCCCATCCTTCCCGAAGAAAGCGCACGATAGAAAACCGCCAACGACGCTCCTCCAGCGATGCCGCCCGCCAATACCCAGGCCACGCTTCGTCCGGAGGGAAATTGGGCGGGAATGGTCGAAGCCAGAGTTCCGACCAAAACCAGGCCTCCGATGTTCACGATCGTCGTGAATAAAAATGCGTTGGCGCGCCGGGTCGCGTAACCGCCAAGAAAATCGCTGGTGCCCCACGCCAATACAGCAGCCAGGCTATAAACAGCACTCGTGACTTGAGGCGCGGCAACCATGCTCGACGAGGGTAACATGCGACGTTTCGACTCTGGGGCACCGCGGATTAAACGAAAATTACCGGCGTCTCTCGCTTTACAATCACTGTCTGCGACGCGCTTTGTGATGGTAAACTCCTAAGAAGGTTTCCGACCACGAGAGCCCAGGTTTTAAGAGACAACGCTTGATTGAACTGGCACCTTCGATTCTTTCGGCGGACTTTGCCCGTCTCGGTGAGCAGGTGCGCGCGGCGTGCGATGGCGGCGCCGGTGTCGTTCATGTGGACATCATGGACGGACATTTCGTCCCCAATTTGACCATCGGTCCGCCGGTCGTCAAGTCGCTGCGCCAGGTTACAAAGTTGCCCCTTGATTGCCACCTGATGATCGAAAATCCCGACGATTTCATCCCCGCGTTCGCCGACGCGGGTGCGGATTGGATTTCGGTTCATCAGGAAGCCTGTCGCCATTTGAATCGAACTTTGCATCTGATCAAGAGCCATGATTGCCGGGCGGGCGTGGTGATTAATCCAGCCACTCCGGTGGACACGCTGGCCGAGGTGCTGGACATTGTCGACTACGTGCTGGTGATGTCGGTTAATCCCGGCTTTGGCGGACAGAAGTTTATTCCGGCGGCGTTGCATAAAATACGAGGGTTGGCGGAGCTTCGCAGCCAACGCGGGCGCAACTACCGCATCGAAGTAGATGGTGGGGTGGCGCTCGACACGGTGGCCGACGTGGTACGGGCCGGAGCGGAAATCCTGGTGGCGGGCAACGCCGTGTTCGGCAACGGCGATCCAAGAAAGAATGCCGAGGGGCTGTTGAAGGCGGCCACCGAAGCTGCACTGCTGAAAGTCTAGAATTTTTCTCCGATTGCCAAATGCCAATTGCAGATCTGTGTGGCCTTTCAATCGGCAATTGGAAATTGACAACCGGCAATCCCGAGTCGAGGTCTTATGTCACGTAGAGTTTCCTTCGTTGCGATCCTGGGCATGCTGCTGATGATCACGGCAGCGTGCAGCAACAAGAAGTCTGTCAATCCGCTGGCCAATGTCGGCTCGAAGCAGCCAGACAAGGTTCTGTTCGACAAGGCCATGGACGCCATGAAGCACAACCGCTTCGATGTGGCTCGCATGACGCTGCAAACCCTCATCAATACTTACCCGGACTCGGAATTTATCGCTCGCGCCAAACTGGCGGTGGGCGATTCCTGGTATGCCGAGGGCGGCACCGCTTCACTGGCCCAGGCGGAACAGGAATATCGGGACTTCGAAACTTTCTTCCCCAACATGCCCGAGGCCGCCGAAGCCCAGTTGAAGATCGCGAACATTCAGTACCAGCAGATGGAGAAAGCGGACCGCGACTATACCCACGCCAAGCGCGCCGAGGAGGAATACCGCAATCTCATCATGCAGTATCCCGATAATCCCAAGCTGGTGAAAGAAGGGAAGGAACGTCTGCTCGAAGTGCAGGAAGTTCTGGCCGATCGAGAGTTCAGTATCGGCAGGTTCTACTACTATCGCGCGTCGTATCCGGCGTCCATCGCGCGGCTGAAGACGTTAGTCGAGAAATATCCGCTGTACAGCCGAGCCGACGAGGCCCTTTATCTTCTCGGCCAGGACTACGAAGGTCAGATCGCGCAGATGCGCGCTCGCCCCACCTGCGTCAAGACCAGCCCACGCCCGGGTTGCATCGGGGAGCAGGTCAAGGCCAACATGATCGAGGAACTCACCCGAGAAGCGGCCGGAGCATATTCGCAGATCATCACGCGCTATCCCGTGATGGATCGCGGCGATGATGCCAGGAAAAGGTTGGCGGCGCTGCACCAGCCGATTCCTCGACCGACGAAAGCGGCGCTCGCGCAGAACCGAAAAGAGGAAGAGAGCCGGCACGAGACCACTACTGTCGACAAGCTGATGAGCGTGGTGAAGAAAGGTCCCGACGTTGACATGGCCGCGAAGGTGGGTGATCCCACGTTGGTCGACCCCACGCCAGTGGCAGCCAATCAGGAGGCGGGAGCGACCGCCATGAGGGCGATGGGTATCTCCAACGGTGGCGAACACAGTGTCACCATCGAAACCGTGCACAGCGGAACTCCCGCCCCCAACGAACCCGCTCCGCGCTCTGATGCTCCTCCGGCTCCGAATGCCGATCCCTTTGCCCATTCGAACCCGGGCAATGCGCCAGATCCGAACGAACTCAAGCCCACTCCTTCGGCGAATGAACTGAAACCCAGTGGACCGCCTGACCCCAACGAGTTGACCCCGGCTCCCGACGCGCAGGCTGCTGCAGCAAGCAATCAACCTTTACCTCCGCCGGTCCAGGTGAACGAGATTCAGCAAGGCCAAAGCGCATCCAGTAGTTCTGGCGCTGCGAATGCGAATGCCAGTTCCAGCCTGGCCAGCGACAAGGATCTTTCGAGCAGCAAAAAGAAGAAAAAGAAAGGCATCAAGAAAGTCATATCGTTCTGACCGGCTGTCCACTGCGGGCCCGAGCCTTCGATTGGGGCGCTTTCCGTCCTGGCGATCGCGATCTTCAGTTCTACGGCTGAACGATTCCTGCGCGGTAGGTCAAATCCAGATCTCTTTGGAATTGCCCGGCCCGGCGGGATTCGCATCCATCCTCACATGGAGAATCGACTCCGGGAAACGATCGTATTTTTGCAGGGCAACGATGTCGTGAGTGGCCAGGATCTTCTCCATTGCCCGCGTGGTCGCGGGACTAAGCAACTCCAGCCTGCCCACAATCCCCCGTACAGTTTGCGATGGGTGCGGGGTTGATTGTTCGCGGAAGAATGGTGTTCAGAAAACTGTTCGGCACGATATAGAACAAACGGCTGCCTTCTTCGAACCAAGATTGGCGCCAGGTTCCAATCCTGGCGTGCGCTTCGTCAGGATCGAGACCTTGCTGCTTTGCTGCTCCCGCCTGCGATGGAGGTAAAGGTGCCCATTCGTGGGCGATGAGATCCCTACTCATGCAATGGTTCTGCGCGTTCAAACTGGCGAAACGTGCGAAGCACAGAAGAACGGGTCCCGCGACGCGAAAACGGAGGGCGGCAGAGGGCATGGCGGCCCCGGGATAAGCGGTTTCGAATCGAGTCGATGCTTAGACGATGGGTTCAGCGAGAAGTCAAACTCACAGGGGTGGAAGCTCTCTCTTCTCCCCTCGTGCCCAGCTCGTTCCGTTCTGAACGCACTAGACGCTGACCGCTGGTAACCAGGTAACCTCCCCTCAGATCATTGACTTACGTTGTGGCTCGGGTTACCTTCGCGATATCTCCCCTCTTAAGAGGAAAAACTTTCTTGGCCCGGAAGATACTGCTCGCCGACGACAGCGTGACCGCCCAGAACATGGGGCGCAAGATCCTTGCGGACGCGGGTTACGACGTGGTTACCGTAAACAACGGCTCCGCTGCGCTCAAGAAGATTGCGGAACTCAAGCCCGATCTCGTGATCCTCGATGTTTACATGCCCGGCTACAGCGGGCTGGAAGTGTGCCAGCGCCTCAAGGAATCGCAGGATTCATCTCGAATTCCCGTGCTGCTGTCGGTTGGCAAGCTGGAGCCGTTCAAGCCGGAAGAGGCGCAACGCGTGCGCGCCGAAGGTTATATCGTCAAGCCCTTTGAAGCCAGCGAACTGCTCGGCGCCTTATCCAGGCTCGAAGATAAAGTGGTTCCTCGGGCCGAACCTTCCAAGCCCGGCCGCTTCGCACGCGCCGTTGCCGCCGCCGAGGAAGTGAGTCGCATTGGCCGAGGCGAACCGAGCGATGACAAAGGATGGAGGAACCGCATTGGATTCCCCCACAGGAAGACGGAGCCCGAGGAGAAAATCGCGGACGTCGCCGCCACTTCTTTCTTCAACCCCATCAACCGGGATCTTCGCACGGTGGTGGAAACGCCCGCTGAGATCGCTGCGCAGAACTCTGGACCCAAGCTTCACCAGTCCGAAACAGCACCCGAAGCAAGTGTGGACGTAGCCGCATTCGCGCCTGACGGTTTGCCCACGGACGTTACGCCAGAAGAACTCGCCGCAATTGCCGCCGCTGCCGCGCAAATCGAGATGTTGAATGCAGCGGTCAAGGATCAGGCCGCGGTTCGTGACGAGCCCAGTCAGCCCATTCAGGAGTCAGCTTCACCCCAGCTGCACTCACAACCGGCGCATTCACAACAGGTGGACGAGGCAGTCGCCCGGGAGGCTGCACCCTCCGCTGTTTCACCCGATTCCACTCCGCCGGTGAACTCAGAATCGATTCCGAAAGACCTTACTGCGGAAATCGTTTCGGAAATCGTTCAGGCCAACAGCGAAGACAAAATCGAAAACGCTCCTGGTCCTGCAGTCGCCACGGATCTGGACCCGAACCGCAAAGAGCCGGAGATTATTGAAGCGCCGCAGGATTTGCCGGTAACCATGGCAGCAGCGCAACCGGCGATCTCCGAAAACCCAGACTCTCCGGAGCCATTCTCCTCAAGCCCAGACTCCTCAAAACCAGATTCTTCAAGCCAAGGCTCTTCGCGATGGATGGCCGTTTCCGTTGCGTTGCAAGGTGACGAAGCTACACTCTCGCTGGATGAGGAAATGCAAAAGGCGTTTGCCGCCTTTGTCGCTCAGGATCCAAGTTCTGCTGACTCAAAGGAGGCTACGGCCCCGGAAGCAGCTAGTGTATCGTTACAACAGTTCGTTGCCGAGCTCGTATCCTCGACCACGACACCGGTTGAGTCGGTAGTGGAAGCACATACCGTGGCGCCGCCAGCCGTTGAGTCTGTTCCAGAAACCCACGAGCCAGTGCCCGAACTGGTGAGCGCTGTGGCGGCGATTGCAGTTGTCGACCCTGTGCCTGAAACGATACGTGCTGTGGCAGAGATTGCAGTTGTCGATTCCGCGCCGGCAGCCCCGCAGGAATCTCAACCCGCGCCTGATGCCGCGGCGTCGTCTCCGGAGCCTTTGTCGCCAGGGGAGGCCTTTGCCCCGCTCGCTCTCACCCAACGGACCGAAGATCACGAATCTGAATCTCCAACGGTGAAGAGCGCCGCTGCCGCATGGGCCAGCTGGCACGAGACCCACACTACCGCCGTGAGTGCCCTCGTCGCACCGCAATCCCAACCTCAGCACACGGAAGCGCCCGCTGAGCCCGCTGCGATGGCAGCTGCGGCCGGCGCAGAATTACCACCGCAAGTCACTTCTGCGTCGCAAGACACTTCTGCGTCGCAAGCCCAACAGGCCGCTGACATCGCCGATATCGCCGGCATCGTCGATAGCGTCCTGGCCGATCTTCGACCTCGTCTCATGGCAGAAATTTCCCGCAAAATGGCCGAGAAGAAGTCGTAGGTTCAGTTCGACATCTGGGCAATTCAAATCTCCCTATCGATGCTCAATCCCGCGAGCCGATTGGCCAGGCTATTGCGTATCACCTTCTAAACTGAGTACCATTCGGTGATATCGCCGCCACGCTGGAGTCTTGCGTGTCATGAATGACCGGATCGTCTCGCACTACCGCATCCACGAAAAAGTGGGGGCGGGCGGTATGGGGGTGGTCTATAAGGCGGAAGACATCCGCCTGGGCCGTCTGGTCGCGCTGAAATTTCTTCCCGAAAACTCGGCCATCGACGCGCACGCGCTCGAGCGCTTCAAACGCGAAGCGCGCACCGCTTCGGCTCTTGATCATCCCAACATTTGCACCATCTACGAGATCGATGAAGATGAACACCGCCCCTTCATTGCCATGCAGTTGCTCGAGGGCCAAACCTTAGCGCACCGCATCGGCAATCAACCGGTTCCTCTTGCCACCCTGCTTGACTGGGGCTTGCAGATTGCAGATGCTCTGCAAGCCGCGCATGCCAAGGGAATCATGCACCGCGACATCAAGCCGACGAACATTTTTATCACTGCACGGGATCAGGTGAAGATTCTTGACTTTGGCCTGGCCAAGCTCACGCCGCTGGAATCAGCAAATTCCACCGACCCCACCCTGTCGGCGCAAGGTCAGCTCACCCACACCGGCGCAACCATCGGCACCGTTGCCTACATGTCGCCGGAACAGGCGCGCGGTGAAGTGCTCGACTCTCGTACCGATCTTTTCTCCTTCGGTGTGCTCCTGTACGAAATGGCAACAGGGAAGCAAGCTTTTTCCGGCCCCACGTGGGCCGTTACGGTGCACGCCATCCTGGGCCAGGCGCCGCTCTCGTTAAACGAGTCGATGCCCGGCCTGCCACATCGTTTGCAGGAGATCATCGACAAGGCGCTGGTGAAGAATCGGGATCTGCGCTACCGGAGCGCTGCGGAGATTCACCGCGACTTGCTCCAGCTCAAAAAAGACTATGAGTCTGGAAAAAACTTGCAGTCGACTCGTGCGGCGGCCCTCTGGTCTCCCAGGCGAAAGCTGCAACTGGCGCTCGCCACAAGCTGTGTCGCGTTGATCATCGCCGCCGCGGTTTGGGCGCCGCGACTTATGCGTCGCCTCCGTGCAGCCGTCGCCGTGACCGCAAGTGCGGAGGTAGCGGAAAAGAAAAGCATCGCGGTATTGCCGCTGGCGACCATTGCCGACGATCCGAAGCTCACCGTATTCGGCAAAGGCTTACTGGAGGACGTAACGGCGAAACTCTCGCAGTTGAGCGCGAGCCATGATCTTGAAGTCATCTCCCCCCGCGCCATGGAAGACAAGAAGGTTACGACGCTGGCGGATGCGAAAAAAGAGTTCGGCGTCGATCTTGGCCTGGCAGTCTCGCTTAAGCAGGATGGCGATCTGGTACGCGCCGCCTACCGTCTGATCGACACCAGCACAGACAAGAATGTGGCTGGAGATTCAATCACCGCGCCGGTTTCAGACCTGTTTACCATCGAAGATAAGCTCACCGGCGGCGTGGCCGATGCCTTGCACATTTCTCTGCGTCCCGAAGAGCGGCAAGCCCTCGGCGAGCACGCAACTACCATGCCTGATGCCTTTCAATATTTTGTAGAAGGGATCGGCTATCTGCGGCAAGGCTCCAAGCCGGAGGCTCTAACCAGCGCCGAGACGGTTTTCAAGGAGGCGCTCAAACTCGATCCCAATTACGGTCCGTCAGAAGCCGGCCTTGGTGAAACCTACTGGTATCGCTATGACATGACGAAGCAGAAGGGGTGGATCGCGATGGCGGAGAAGGCTTGTAGCAAGGCCGTCGAGTTAGGCAATGCCGGCGCCGAAGGCCACCTTTGCCTGGGAACCGTCGCAAACGGTACCGGACAATACGAGAAGGCCGCCGAGCAGTTCCAGCAGGCCGTCCAATTGGATCCGGTCAATGACCAGGCGTATCACCACCTTGCTGAGGTCTACCAGAACCTGAACCAACTCGATAAAGCTGAGGAAGCTTACAAGCGCGAGATCGCCGTGCGCCCCGAATTCTGGCGCGGATACAGCGGCCTGGGAGCGTTCTATGTCGCCCAGGGCGAATACGACAAAGCCCAGGCGATGTTCGAACGGGCCGTGAGCCTTAAGCCCGACAGCTTTGGCAACTACCGCAATCTTGGCGGGACATTGCTCTACGAGGGCAAGGATCAGGAGGCCATCCGGGCGCTCGAAAAGTCCATCGCCATTCGTCCGTCTTACCAGGCTTACGAGAGTCTCGGCGTCGCATACTTTCGAGTCCGCAACTTTGATCAGGCTGCCCGGACTACCCAGGAGGCCCTCAGACTCGACGACACCGACTACCAGACTTGGGGAAACTTGGGGGATGCCAACTACTACGGTGGCAATCAATCCCCGGCGCTCGAATATTATAAAAAGGCAATCTCACGGGCCGAGCAGCGTTTGAAGATCAATCCTCGTGATCCAGACGTTCTCAGCGATCTGGCCAGTTACTGGTCGATGCTCGGGGACCGGTCCCGTGCGCTCGACTACCTTGATCGCTCTCTGGTGGGCAAAAAGGACAAGGAGTTGCTTTTCGACGCCGCGCTGGTATACAACCAATTCCACGAAACCGGCACAGCACTGGAGTGGCTAGGCAAGGCTCTGGCTGCAGGGTATTCGAAGTCGGTGGTCAGCAAGGCCCCGGCCCTGGACAATCTGCACGACAACCCGCGTTATCAGGCCCTGATGCAGACCAAATAGGAATTAAGGTCAACAAAATCTGAGGAGGTTTAGATGAGCAAAGCTAACGACACTGGGATGCCGTCTGTGGATATATCAAGCGGAACCATCACCAATGGGCCGATTGTAGTCAACCAGGAATTTCAGTGGTCCACCAGCGCCACGGCTCCCAACTGCGAGGTTACCGCGGAGGTGCAGAACTGGTTTGAGCCAACCCCCTGCTCGGTGATTGGCCCCGGATCGTCGACCGTAACCGCAAAGCTATCCAGCATCACGGGATGGACCTTCGGAGTTACGGGTTTGGACCGAAGCAACAGCAACCCGAAAATCCCAGTCGGCCCGTAAACGCAACATTATTCAAGGGCGGGCGGACATCCCGCCCTTTTCTGTCCGACCGTTTGACCCTTCTTTTCTCCCGCCTGTAAGATCAAACTTCACCAGCGTTGCCATGGTTGCCGCATCGGTTCACAGAAAGATCTACCCTATGATTCCTCTGTGTCCGCTGTGTTAAAGGTTTCTTGCCGATTGCCACCTGCTGATGGCTGACTCCATGTCCCACGACCTGCCCAAATCCTACGAGCCTGGCGCGATTGAAACGCACTGGGCCGAGTACTGGATCAAAGAGAAACTTTTCTCCGTCCCCACGCCGCCCGAAGGCGAGACCCGGCCCGTGTTCACGCTGCTGTTGCCGCCGCCGAATGTTACCGGCCGCCTGCACATGGGCCACATGCTCAACCAGACGCAGATGGACATCATCGTCCGCTGGCATCGCATGCGCGGCTTCATCACCCTCTGGCTGCCAGGCACCGACCATGCCGGCATCGCCACGCAGATGATGGTGGAGCGCGACCTTGCCAAAGAAGGCAAGAAGCGCCGCGACCTGGGCCGCGAAAAATTCATCGAGCGGGTGTGGGAGTGGAAGCGCCACTACGGCGGCGCCATCCTCGACCAGATGAAGCGCCTCGGCGCCTCCGTCGACTGGGATCGCGAATACTTCACCATGGATGAAAATCTTTCGCGCGCCGTGCGCGAAGTTTTCGTCCGCCTGTATGAGGAAGGCCTGATCTATCGCGGCAAATACATCGTCAACTGGTGCCCGCGCTGCGAGACCGCCATCTCCGATCTCGAAGTGAAGCACGAAGACGTCGCCGGAAAGCTGTGGGAGATTCGCTATCCCGTGATCGAAACTGACGAGTTCATTACGGTAGCGACGACTCGTCCCGAGACCATGCTGGGCGATACTGCCATCGCCGTGAATGCGAACGACGAACGCTACTCTCATCTTCACGGGAAAAAAGTTTTGCTTCCGCTGATGAATCGCGAGATCCCGATCATCACCGATGAACTGGCGCAGCCCGAGTTCGGAACCGGTGCGGTGAAGGTGACGCCGGCCCACGATCCCAACGATTTCGAAGCCGGCAAGCGGCACAACCTCCCGCAAATCGACGTGATGGACGAGCACGCGCACATGAACCAGGACGCCGGCGCGTACGCCGGCCTCGATCGCTACCAGGCTCGCAAGCGCATCCTGTCGGATCTGCGGGAGCAGGGATTTCTCGTCGCCGAAAAAGACTACGCGCTATCTCTGGGCAAGTGCGACCGTTGCGGAACGGTGGTTGAGCCGCGCCTCTCCGAGCAGTGGTTCATCAAGATTCAACCGCTGGCGCAGAAGGCAATCACAGCCGTCGAGACGGGCGAGATCACAATCGTCCCCGAAAATTACAAACAGATTTACTTGAACTGGATGAACAATATTCACGACTGGTGCATCTCGCGCCAGTTGTGGTGGGGACATCGCATTCCGGCGTGGCGCTGCGTTTGCGGCGAGATCATCGTCGCTCGTGAAACACCCCAGCAATGCCCGAGTTGCGGCGGATCGAAGCTCGAGCAGGACACCGACGTGCTTGACACCTGGTTCTCCTCCGGCCTCCTGCCGTTCACCACGCTGGGCTGGCCGGAAAGAACCCGCGACCAGGCAGTTTTCTATCCCACCACGCTGCTGATCACCGCGTATGAAATTCTTTTCTTCTGGGTCGCGCGCATGATCATGTTCGGCTGCCACTTCATGCAGGGACACGAACAGGATCGCGCAATCAAGGAGGCCAGTGGCTGGGAAGGGAAGAAGAATGACAGCGTCCCCTTCCGCCGGGTTTATATTCACGCCCTCGTCCGCGACGCCGACCGCCAGAAGATGTCGAAGACGAAAGGCAATGTAATCGATCCCCTCGAGATCATCCAGCGCTTCGGCACCGATGCGACCCGCTTCACCCTAGCCGCGATGGCTGCGCCCGGCACCGATATTGCCTTCAGCGAGAGCCGCACCGACGGTTATCGCGCCTTCGCCAACAAAATCTGGAACGCCGCCAGATTCATGTTCATGAATGTAGACCGAATCGGGCCCGGCCTCCGCCCCACCGCGGGGTCGGAGATGCGGACGGGCATGGATCCTCTCCGATTTCAACCCGCACTCGAGGATCGTTGGATACTTTCACGCTTCAATCGTACCGTGAAAGATGTAAACGATGCACTGCAGACCTATCGTTTCCACGAAGCCGCGAATCGTATCTACGATTTTTTCTGGGGTGAGTTCTGCGACTGGTACATCGAGCTGATCAAGCCACGACTAAACTTTGAGGAAGGCGCGGACAAAACGCAAGCCCGCGTCGCCTGCGCCAATCTAGTCCACTTGTTCGACGTCGCTCTGCGCCTTTTGCATCCCGTGATGCCCTTTATCACCGAGGAGATCTGGCAAGCAATTTATGAAGGCCAGCCTCCGCTCAAATCGATTGCACTCGCAGGATATCCGCAAGCCGACGAGAAGCGGTTTGATCTCGCCGCCGAAACTGAAATGGCAATCCTCCAGGACCTGATCGTGAACATAAGAAATGTCCGAGCGGAATTGAAGGTCGAGCCCAAATTGAAAATTCAGGTCGAGGTCTTCGCGCCCGAATCAGAAATTTGCACGATGATCCAACAGAATCTCCGCGCTGTTCTGCTCGATCGTTCCGCGAACGTGGAGAAGATTACGTTTGTTGACGCCTCGCTGGCCAAACAGGCCGGCGCCCGCAGCACGGCGCGCTTTGATGTTCACGTGATCTACGAGAGAAAGATCGACCTCGCCGCCGAGCGCGAACGACTCACGAAAGAACTGGATAAGATAGAGAAGGAGTTCCTAAACAATCAGCGCCAGTTAGGAAACGAGCAATTCCTCGCGAAGGCTCCCGAGAAAGTGATCGACGGCCTGCGTCGCCGAGCACAAGAACTAACCGGACTGCGGGGAAAGATAAAGCGCCAGCTCGATGAGCTGAATGGTACCGGAACCAAAGACTGAGACTGACAACTGACCACTGGCAACTGCCTTATGGACTTTAACAGCCGACGCATCACCGCAATTATCGAAAACGCGCTGCTCGAGGACCGCGCCACGAGCGACGCCACCAGCTACGCCTGTATCGACGCGAACCAGCGAGCCTCGGCAACCATCCTCGCCAAACAGGACTGCATTCTTGCCGGCATCGGTGTCATTGCGCGCATTCTCGATGTCTACGCCGTGCTCGACGGCGCCGTAACTTCGCACTATGAAGTCACCTCCCATCCTGAGATTTTCGATGGCGTCCGCCTTCACAAAGGGCAGTCCGTCGCCGTCATCCGCCACAATGCGCGCGTCATTCTCTCCTGTGAGCGAGTCATTTTGAATTTCCTGCAGCGCATGAGCGGCATCGCCACGCTCACCCGCAAATTCGTGGAAGCCGTCTCGGGCACCAAAGCGCGCATTCTCGATACCCGCAAGACCGCCCCCGGATTACGCGTGATTGACAAGTACGCTGTGCGCTGCGGCGGCGGACAGAATCACCGCCTCGATCTTTCGGACGGAGTGCTCATCAAAAATAATCACATCGCGTTGGCCGGCGGAATCGTGCCGGCACTCGATCGCGCCGTCCGCAATCGCCGCGGCTCCCAGCCAATCGAAATCGAGGTGCGCACCTTGGAAGAGTGTGCGAACGCCATCGCCCACGGCGCGGAAACCATTCTGCTAGACAACATGACTCCCGACGACGTTCGACGTGCAGTCGAACGCTGCGCCAAACTGGCCAGCCGCATCCCCCTCGAATGCTCGGGTGGAATCCGCCTGGAAAACGTTCGCGCCTACGCCGAAACTGGCGTTGATTTCATTTCAGTCGGATTGCTGACACACTCCACTCACGCCGCCGATATGAGCATGCGCGTCTCGCCCGCCTAGAACTGGTTTACCTTCGTGGCCTTCGTGGTAAGAGCCGTGGTTTGTGCTTTTCCCTCCGCTCCCGCATAATTCCGGAATCAAGAAAAGAACGACAACTCGTGTGGCCGCGGGTGACTCGTCCGCGAAAGCCATCGACCCGCGCATCCAAGCCACCGACCTTCGGCTCGGCCGAATCGTGCGCCTGCTTATGGAGCACGCCACCGTGGTGGTGAGCGGAACGAAAATTGCCCAGGAAATTGCCTCCAACCGTTTCGAAGTATGGCGTCTGATTCAGCAGCTGCGCGGCCTAGGCGTAGACGTTGCGGGACATCCTGCCACGGGTTATCGGCTCAAGTCCGTTCCAGACTTGCTGCTGCCTGAAATCCTCGGACCGCTGATTCGCGGCACTATCTTCGACACTTACGTTCATCACTTTTATAAGATTGGCTCAACCAATGCGGCTGCCATGGCGGCCGCCTCCGATGGCATCGCGGAGGGCAGCGTGTTCCTCGCCGAGGAGCAAACCGCCGGCCGAGGCCGCGGGGCCAACTCATGGGAGTCGGCGCGCTCCGCTGGCATTTATTGCTCGGTGGTGTTGCGACCGCCGCTGCCTCCCTCTGACGTGCTGGTAATGTCGCTGTCGGCTGGCTTGGCGGTTCGTGCCGCCATTGCCCAAGTGAACCCGAGCCTGGCTATCGATTTGAAGTGGCCCAACGATGTGCTGATCGCCGGCAAGAAAGTCTGCGGCATTCTCACCGAGATGAATTCCGAGGCCACTCGCGTCCGCCATGTCGTCATCGGAATTGGAATCAATGTGAACCACACGGAATTTCCGAAAGAACTGGAGGCCGAAGCGATCTCCCTGCGCATGGCCACAGGCACGGAATGGTCGCGCGTGGAATTGGCCGCTGCTTTGCTAAAATCGCTCGACCGGGAATATCGAATCCTGCTGGAAGAAATCGATGCGCGCCCTTCGATTCTCCGCCGTTTCGCTGAGCAGTCCTCTTGGTTGCAAGGGAAGAAGGTTCGCATCGAGGACAGCGATTCGAAAATTGAAGGAACTACGGAGGGCCTCGACGACCGCGGCTTCCTCCATTTGCGCACGCCCCAGGGCTTGCAGACAATTTTGAGTGGCACCGTGAGAGAGAGAAAGTAAGCAATTGGCCGTTAGTTATGAGCATCTGCCCTGAGCAATTCAGCAGGGCCAAAACGCGAATTGCCAGCCGCTGATCTAGCCTCTAGACGAAACGTATGCTTTTTGTCCTCGATGTCGGTAACACGAACACGGTCCTCGGCGTCTTTGCCCGTGCCGCGGAAAAAGATTCCGATGCCACTCCGCGCTACGGTTACCTCGTGGCGAACTGGCGAGTCGCCACCCGGCAGGGCAGCACCGTAGACGAATACGGAGTCCTTTTCCGCAACCTATTCTCCATGGCCAGCCTTGAGGCTTCGGCCATTCGCGGCATCGTGATTTCATCCGTAGTGCCGCCCCTTGATCCTGTGCTGCGCCAGGTTTGCGAACGCTACTTCAATTCCAAGCCGCTGTTGATCGAGCCCGGCGTAAAGACCGGCATGCCCGTGCACTATGACAATCCTGCGGAGGTCGGCGCCGATCGTATCGTCAACGCCGTAGCCGCATTCGAAAAGTATGGCGGTCCTTGCGTGATCGTCGACTTCGGAACCGCCACCACGTTCGACTGCGTCTCCGAAAAAGGCGAGTATCTTGGCGGAGTCATATCTCCTGGCATTGGGATTTCAGCGGATGCCCTTTTCCAACGCACGGCCCGCCTGCCGCGTGTTGAAATTCGCAAACCCCCGCGAGTCATCGGAACCAACACCGTCGGCAGCCTGCAGTCCGGCCTTTATTACGGATATCTCGGCCTGGTCGACGGCATTCTCGAACTCTTGCTAGAAGAACTTGGCAAGCAGACGAAGGTGATCGCCACCGGCGGCCTCGGCCCGATGATCGGCACCGGATCGAGGTACATCAAACAGGTCGATGATTTTCTCACCCTGGAGGGCCTGCGCATTATCTGGGAGCGCAATGTCGCATCGAGGCCGGGCCTCGCACCCAAGCCCGCAAGAAAAAATCCTTCCCGGCTTCCCACCCGCTGAGCAGCGTGGAAAACTACTTCAAGTCTGTTGGCGGAGCAAGTTGAGAACTCAGCAGGGTTGGTCGGGATGAATCGGGATAAATCGGCGTCGGTAAACCAAGCTGTGCGCCAACTGTGCGCCAAAGCGGTTGATCTGGAGAGCACGATGCGCTATTTGGCGATCTCTCAGAGCGCCGAAGTCCTTATGTCAGCAAGATGAAGAACAAAAGGACGCAGATCAGTTGTCCTCCGGCGACCTCCCAATTTTGCGCCAAGCAAGTCCCGATCTGTAACGTGAGCATCAGAAGGCTGCCTGCGATCAGTGCGACTGATGTCCACAACCCAAGGATCATCAACAGACCCACAGTTCCCTCGCACCACGGAAGAGCAAGCGCGACGAAATGCACTAGGAATCCCGGCAAGGGAGTATGGTGCATCTGGCTTCGACGTGGGCGGCAAATGCAGCATGGTCTCCGATCAAACGAGAGAAGCCATGCAGAAAGAGGTTCGCACCAAGAGTCACCCGCAGTAGTAAATAGGCAATTTCATCTGTGGTCATGTAAAGGCTCCTCTTTATCTCCACTCGAATGCTCGAATTCCGTAATCAAGCTCGGCCCAGCCGTCGTGGCGCATGCCAGTGCCCTGCATGAACCCGCGAGCCCAGTCGTTGGCGTGCGCCATGCCAGCGGCTCGTGTTTGGGCGAAGGTCTTCACGGGTTTTGCGGGATGGTCTTCGGCAAAGGTCTACGATACTACCCCTCGTTGCCCGTCGCCTTTTCAGACTGGCGGGCAGCCCCAAGGCAGGAGCCGGAGTTGCGGCTGACACTAGAAAACGTTCATACTCCGACCATGACACTCAAAAATGCGGCATTGCTGGCGCTGATCGGAACGATTCTGATGACGGCTCTTTTAGTGTGGACCTTCGTCTTCAACTTCCTCAATGTCTTGCGGGGTTTGGTTCCTGCGGCAATGCTGTTCTCATCACTCCTCTATGCATTTGGCTGCTTCAGTGTGGCTGTGTTTTTTTATGTGTTCCACCGGGCGCAGTCGTTGTGATTGCTGCTTACTCCTCGCTCCTCAGACTCGCCAGCAACCCCGAATACCGCCGTTACGGTCGGTCATTGCGAACTGCGATGCCCGGCGCCTTCTTCTGCCCGATCAGGACGACCAGCTTCTTGCCCCGCGTGATCCCCACCGCTGGGAACGCCGAAGCCCCTGCGGCTTGTGGATCGTGATCGAGCATCGGAATGCGCGTCCCACCAGCTAGGACGGTCGTCCACGAACGATCATGCAGCAGATCAAATTAGGGCACAATTACAGATTTGCGCTCGCTTGCGAAAAAGGATGGGCAGCTATCCACTTCAGTCTTCAATCCGTGGACAACTGCCCTTTCCTTTTACAAGTTCTCGATTGGGGTCTCTTGATTGAGATACCGGCAACGGCTGGTATCGGTTAGTGTTTGCCGCCAACTGCGTGACCGCGTCCATCCCGCTGTTCGTTTCCTTTGAAGTGGGCAACCTTATCGAGACGCTTTCCCGGCTCGGGTTTGTCGCCACGGTTTGGCCTTGGGCCGTTATAGCCATGCTCAGGATGGAAACGGTTATTTACGTGGCCTCGGAAGTTGTCAGCGCCATGAAACCATGGGCCAACGCCAATGAAGACGCCACCGGTAAACCATTCCGGGCCGTAGTAGCCGTAGGGGGCGCAGTCGTACGGAGCAACGTCGTAGTAACCGTAGGGACATTCAGGCGCAACTCCAATGTTGACGGCAACCTGAGCCTCTGTTTTGGGAGTAGTTGCCATGAAGCAGATCGCAGCAACAATAGCTAACGCAAAGAACTTAAAACTATTCATAGATTATCCTCTCCATCATCGGGGCGGCCATCTACTTACCCCTGCGTTACTGTAACGACTCAGATCACTCTTGATCTGAGCAATATCGAACACATACGTGTGAGGTTGTGGTCATCATGCCGGGTAGTTCTTGGCTTCGAGGTTCAGGATTCCAAGCAGTAGCGACCCAGTAGCGACAGCCCCAGGAAAGGGGTTGACCCGTCGCCCCGCCGCAGCATTTCTTGTATTTCTTCCCCGACCGACAGGGGCACGGATCATTCCGCCCGACCTTGGCGGCATTTCGCTGAGAGGCCGAAAATCCCAGAGAATCACCGCCCCCCTCTTAGCAGCAACATCCTCCAATCAAGGAAAATATGCCCACTACAGGCGAAGCTCTTCACTCCCCTCTGTTTTTGGCGGGCATGATCATCTGCGTTGCATTCAAAAAGTGGTGGTGCGGCAGATGTCCGAAGGCTAGCGTCGTGAAGAGAACCGCCAGTCCGCTCAAGCTGTTCAAAATCCGCATACCGACTACCTCACTTTTGGCTTAATTATCGCTTGGTTTTGGGATGCAAACTCTCTCAAACCGTCGTCTCCTCCCGGTGCCCCTTCGTTTTAACCCGAAGCACGCAGAACCCGCTGTCCTCGTTATGGAAGGTGACGCGCTCGATCACGCTCGGAGATTTCCTCGGTCGCAGGTCGGCGCTCGGGAATTGCGGCGGTCGTGAGTGGGTGGCATGGGTGATTTGTAAGGAAGAAGGCGATTTCACGGGATTTGGGCGCCCGGACAGGGTTCGGGTCGGCCCGGGCGTCTCACATGCCAAGGCGGGCTTTGTTTTCCCGCTTGCTGAAAAAAGCCTGACCGAAGGATTTTGAGGGGCGCAAACGTCTCAGCCGCCTGTGCTGAGCCAACCTGGGCAACAGCAGGGTGTGAACTCATGCAAGCCTGCCTTCGAAAAGGCACGTCAGAAAGGATATTTCGCTCTAGTATTCAATGTGTGGAATTTTGCG
This sequence comes from Candidatus Sulfotelmatobacter sp., assembly GCA_049515395.1. Lineage (GTDB taxonomy): Bacteria > Acidobacteriota > Terriglobia > Terriglobales > Acidobacteriaceae > Sulfotelmatobacter. The sequence goes on from JBEKUD010000029.1 coordinate 40,275, forward strand.
GTGTGAGTGCTCGAACCACAGCGAGAGCAGTTCCCATACGCCGCAGAAAATTGGTCCATGCTGTCTCGGATGATCTCCCAGATGCCGTTAAGCAAGCCTCCCACAATCAGAAATGCAAAGTATCCAAGGACCATGTACGCAAGAACAATGAGCACGCTTCGCTCCGGATTGTGACCTTCGACGGCACCGAGTTCATAAACCCACAGACACCATCTTCCGGTCCCCATAATGACAATCCTAAGGGCAAAGCAGCAGGAGGGCAAAGCCCTCATGGGTGTGAGCTTTGGTAATCAGCTCGGCATTCGGGGACTGTGGCGTAGCGCCCATTCCATTTGGGTTTAGCCGCTACGTGGCATCCTTCGCCACGCCTTGGCACTCGACGTGACCGCATCCGGAACAGATGAACCACTCTTCGTCGTGCAGGAAGGAAAATCAAGTTTAGCTCACAGTTTCAACCATCGCCGCTTTTGAACACTCGGCAAATCTTTTTTGAAGCAAACTCGATAGCGGGTAGCCTAGTTTGGCGAATATCTGGCGGGGGCGGGAAAACGCGAGAATGTCGTACCAGACCCGTATCATCGCCTCGATGCCATTCAACCGTGAACCGCTCTTCTCCGCTCTCTGCATGTTGCGCCAAGGTGCCGTAGGCGAAGCCAAATCGCTTCACGGTGTTGTCTTCATCCACGACATAGGCGATGCGACAGGCGTTCAGCGAATAGAACCTGAAGTGGTGTACGGAAACTGCTACGTCGGTGCCGACCTGTATCGGCTAGGCCCATAGAGGTTTACCCACGGAATGCCAAACATTCGCCATGCATGAATCGCTTTTGTTGGCCGCTGCCATATATCCTCACCTTTGCCAAGCTGGACGCGATTGTGGTCTAGGTTGCAACCCGCTGGGAGGGCAGTAGCCGACGCTCCAACCTCCGGGTACGAGAAACCTGAGTCTTTCTGCCTCGAGATGAAGCGCCGAATCTCATCCTCGGATGGTGCTGTCAGGCTGAACACGTCACCTTTTTCCCCTCAACTATTCGACCGCAGCCACATGCGCCAGACGAATAGCCCGAGGCAGCTTGCGGCAAGCACAAAAAACAGAAGGGTCAGGAGGGCGTGTCCCGTGACAAACGCCGTCCCCTTCGGCCAGTCCTCGTGCGAAAAATAAAGTGCGTCCACAAGAATCCGCGCAGTCCAGTAAACTCCGATGAAGCAGGCAAGTCCCAAGGCAGCACGGTCACCTCGGAGCAGTTCCGCGTGCAACACCAAGGTCAGTGTGCCAAAAGCAATGATCGTCAACACCGTAAATCCACTCTGTACCCACAGCAGTTTCCGGTTAAAGGGCATCAACTGCCGCAAGTCTCGTTTCCACCCTAGCCGGTATGGCACTTGAAAGCTTGCGAACAGGATCACAAAATGCGCAGCGCCAACCAGCCATAGGTCGATGTCGAAGAATCGCTCTGTGAGTGAGTTTGTCATAGGGCGTGGATCGCCTGCATGAAAGGAAGTATCACACGCAGCACAAACCATGGGTGAAAGAGCCAAAAGACCGGTGCCGCAAGGAACACCATCATGAAACACCAGCCGCGCACTCCCTGCCCAAGACCAAGTTGCCTGCCGAATCGCGAATGCTCGATAGCCATTGCCGTGCCTTGCAGCAAAAAGTAGAGTGTGGGGAGACCGTAGCCTCCGCGAGCGGGCATCGAGATCACCAAATCGTGGAGCAGCCCAGAAGCCACGAATACCAAGAACCCAGCCGCGTCCGCGCCCAGCCTTCGATACAACGGTCGAAAAATCAACTCGTGAGAAAGCTGACGGAAACCGAGGTTCCATCGTTCCCCCCAAAACTCTCCGAGGGACGTGGAACGGAGCGGCGCAGACATGATGGGCCGTGCATTGACGCCAAAGCTTCCCCACAGCAGGCTAACGATTTGGAAAGTGCCGAAGTGCAGCAGCAGGATCAGACCCAGCATTCCTACCCATCCGCGCAGAAGGGGTTCTCCCTGCGGAACCGACCGTGCCCCCACCCAGAGCAGAATCACCCCAAGCGCCGTTTCGAAAATCGCCCACAGCCAAGTCGTGGGCGGTGGCGTCGGTACGCGCCGATTCGCATCCAAGAAAGCTTCTGCATCCATTCCCGGCCAAGCCAGAAGATAGCCCGCCGAGCGCCATGACGAATGTGCAATTCGAAATCGTACCCTCCACCATGTTAGCCACTTCAGGCTGATGAAGATGGCGAACGCCAGAATCCACATGAACACCCATGGCGGCAGAGCATTGCAACAAGCTACTGCGCTCAAGGGAAGCACGCAGATCGGAAGCCAACCAATCCAAGAGGAGCTTTGCACAACCTCGGGCGATTCGACCTCTTTGGTTTCGCTCAGTGGCAATGAGGTCACTCTCCTCCGCGCATACGTACTTCGTAGACGGTCGGAAGCTCGTCTGCGTTGCTGCGAACAAAACTGCGCACCAGTTCAGTTCGGGAAAAATGCCCGAGGCTTAGGAGGCGGATGCATTCATCCGTAGCGCAACTCTCCCATGAGGTACGCCGCCCCCATGGGAAACAGCTCGCCTCGATGACCCGCACCGGAAGCCCTTCTTCAAACCCGGCTGCGATCTGTTCTCGCAGCCACCGCAAATAATCCAACTTCTGCGATATGGCAACCTTGGGGTCTTCACGGATCACGACGCCGGGGAAATTGGGGATGTCAGCCCTCAGAGTATGAATATGCCCGTGTCCTTCGACCAGAATCTCAATGTCGAGTTCCATCAGCCGTTCTAGACTGAGGAGCCACTTCCGACTGTCCACGTCGGGATTGGGGGTTGCAAAGTAGCTCCCCATGAAGGCATCGCCTGCCAACAGCACCTTCTCCTTGGGGTCATAGAGCGCGATGTGGTCGTCGCAATGTCCGGGAGTAGGGATCACCTGTAAGAGACCAGAGTCGGAGTCCACGGTCTCGCCCAACCGATGGTAGGGTTGCTTTAAGTTTGGAGGCTGCCCGATTATGGTGGCACGTACCCACGGAAGCTTCGTGAAAGGTGTCAGGAACCGGGCGGTCATCTCCGAAACGTAGACGGGAGCACCAGTAACTTCAGACAGCCAATTTAAGTTGCCGATGTGCTCTTCGTGGGCATGGGTGGCCACCACTTTTGTGATCTTCAGTTTCACCTGCCGAAGGTGACGGGCAAGCGAGCGCCGCATCTTCGGGGAACCGGGGTCGATTGCGATCCCGTCGTAAATGATCGCCGTGAACAGTTCGCCGAACAGAAGCGGGACGGTGTTGGGCAGCATCCCATTCAGAAAGAGAACCGTGAGCTTGCCGTTCAGCAAGTCAACGCGGTTGTGGTACGTCCGGGCGAAAATAGTTGTTCTTTGCATCGCAGCTTTGATGCCCGCCCACAGGACCAGAGGCAACCGAATGAAGAAGCCCATCGTGTAGCACGACCAGAATGCGCCTAAACGGGCTTGCTGTCGTACCGCTTCTGGTTTTACAACCCGGCACGCTCCACCGCGACACTTGCTGAGAGAATATCTATTCTTGGCGACGAACCCGTAGAGCAGTCGTCCTGCGTTGCGGAAGGGGAACCGCTGTCCCAGAACACCGATCAGCCAAGTAGATGGGAACAAACGCGCCAGACATGCGACGGCATCCCAGCCGACATGGATTTCACCTTCGGGAGTTAGGACGTGCAACTGCCGCAGGCATTCATCCAACCTGAGCCGGGAATCCACTGCGGGCAAAACCTCTGCGCTGACGGGCAGGCCTACCGTCTTGTTTTCGTGATCAAGCGCTTTCAGCCACGACACGCAAGCCTGACAAATCTCACACTGCCCGTCGTAGAGCACTCGGTACGCTGCCTCTGCGCTCTGCTTTGCATTATGTCTTGGTGCCGCGTATTTGACCGGGCGTTCACGCATGGCGAAAAATGTTAGATCGGATAGTAAGGAAGGTCAATTAAAACGCTTAGCGAAGAAACGACTATTGCAGCTTCGCGTACTCGGCCTTGGCTTCCTTCAAAAATGGGGATGTCGGGATCGGCGTCTTTCCAAAGGGTGAGGAAATCTTTGTAGGCGGCGAGCGCCCGGACGCGGGCAGCATCGGCATCGGCTGCCTGCGAAGTTCCCGACTCCAAGGCGTTGGCACGAGCCACTCCCAAATGCGCCAAAGCGCGCTAGCCCGCCCCGGCTCGGCGAGATTGGTGTAGTCGACACCCAGTGCCCTGTAGCCCATGGCAAAATTCGGATCATGCTCGATGGCACGTTGATCGTGCGGCAGGGCTGCGGCGGAGCCTTCCTCTCGTTGTCGGCCTTTCTGCCGAGGCTGTACGCGTTCAGAGCTTCGAGCGAAGACGTGGTGGCCTGTTTGAGCGGACATCAAACTTCTGCACCGTCGCCAGCGATTCGCCCAGTTCGCCCCGCAGCTTGGTTGCCGCCTCGCCAAGCGCGTCCAGCACCTTCTCCTTGGACGCCGCCGTCACCTGCTCCTCAGCCAGCGTGTCTCCGCTCTGGCAATTTACCACCTTCAACCCCAGCACAAACTCATTGCCCAGACTGTCAATCGATGCAGCAAGGTAAGCCTTGCTACTCGCCCGCAGGAAAAGCTCACGGGCTACCACGGGCGTGAGTTTGGTGTCAGCCGGGCCGGTCATCGGTTGCAAGATTTCGGCGACATCGCTGTCGGAGAGCAGATTCAGGAAAGGCGATTGGTTTAGAGCAACGCTGAGTGCCTGCTCGAGCGTGTCATCGAACACCGCATCGCCCGTGCTGTTGGCGAAATCGGCGAGCACGATGGTGTCTTTCTCGGTCAGGCGATGTGCGGTCCGGCGTGAGCAGAAATAGAACGCTCCTCCGATTGCAGCAGCGACAGGTATTACGGCGGCCGGAACCAAAATTTTCCATGGTTCCTGCCCTCTACGGGAACTTCGGCGACCTTCACGCTTGATGACGAGGATGGAGCAGCCGCAGGCGAGCGGGATGGAATGAAGGCGAGTCAAATGCGGGAACGATCCCTAAGAGTTCTTGGGCTCATTGTTCGATGCACCGAAGGACCCGGCCCCACCCCACATCGAGTCGAAGCATTTATGCCTCAGCCGAACGCGTTGCGCTCAAGGAATCGTAGCGATTGCCCAATAGCTGGTTCTCGATAGAATAGTTGTTCCAGATCGAGGTTCTTTCAATCTCACTTGAATTTGATGGAGCCCAGCGTGAGGTTGTTGCGGCGCGAAGCTTAGGACGTAGCGGCTGTGCAAGTGGTTATTAAAATCAACGAGGCGACCCTCAAATCCCTTTCGGGTTGCGAACAATTCATACTCGCCTCCGGTCATCCCCGCAATCGCCTTGGTGATGTTTTTCTTCATCGCGTTTCTTGCCATGAGAAGCGTTCCGATAATATCGGGAGGCGCGCCCCAGTACGCCTCATCCCTGTTAGCGCCTCGCTCAGTGTCCAGAACCTGCGAGAGAGAGGGCGAGAACGCTAGTGCATACACCACGGTGTTGCTGTTCCCGATGGCGGCCACCACATCGTCAGTTTTGGTGACATGACTCCCATGATCTCGATTTTCGCTTATCAGGAGCAGCACCCGCTGGCGCTCGGCTGGCTCCTTTTCAAGCAATCGAACCGAAAAGTCTACGGCATCGCGGATTGCCGCTCCGCCGTCACCCGGTTGTAGCTTCTTGAGGTCTTCGTAAATGGGGGTCTCATCATCGCTGAAATCTTCGACCAAATTAACGTGACTATCAAACTCGACTAAGGCCACTCGTGATCGGAGTTGATCAAAAACAGGCGTTAGCATTGGGCCGATGCCACGCATTCTGGAATATTCCCGCCACGCTCTCCGCCCTGTCTGAACAGCCACTACAACCGAGGCTGGCTGGGATTCTGCAGACTCGTCCAAATGGACAGCCTGTTCCACCCCATCATCGTTGATAGTGAAATCGCTCTGCGTTAAGCCGTACACGACATGGCCTTCCGCATCTTTTACCAGCGTCGGAACCAGCACCACATTCGACTGAACGCGCAGATTAGGATCATGCTGGGCGACCGCACCGCTCACGAGCAACAGCACTAGCAGGCAAATTCTGGCGAACATTGGGGAAGATGATACCGCAGCATAGACTGTTGAGGCTGCCCCCGTTGTTCTTGCAAAGTCGCGATAACGCTCGTTGAGGG
>JBEKUD010000030.1:0-45611 GCA_049515395.1 Candidatus Sulfotelmatobacter sp.
TCCGCTTCCTCAGGGTCACAGGACTGAAGGTCAAAGCCGACGGACGGAAGTGTCCGCCCTACACGCCTTGTCGAAGTCGGAACGCGGGAGCAGTCGATGAGTCAAACCGAGCGGGCGAGTCGCCCGCTCCCACGAGATTTCAGCGCACGTTAGCTGGCGAGCCTCGGGCGGGAAGCGTAGAGTGAAGTGTTTCGATCTACGCGAGGTGTACACATGAAACTCCTGGTAATAGGTTCCGGGATGATGGGATCGGCGGCGGCGTACGACATGGCGCGCCAATCGCAAGTGGAGTCCGTCTCGCTGGCCGACGGTGATCTGAAACGCGCGCGCGATGTGGCGGCGCGCGTCAACAAAATTACTGGCGATAAAAAAGTACGCGCAGTGGCGCTGAACGCCAGCAGTCATAAAGCCGCCGCCAAGCTGATGCGCGGCCATGATGGTGTGCTTTCCGCAGTCCCTTACCGGCTGAACCTCGGGCTGGCGAGAGCGGCCATCGAAGCGCGCTGCCACTTTGCCGACCTGGGCGGAAACAATACCGTGGTCCGGCAGGAGCTTGCGCTAGCCAGCCACGCGGAGAAACGTGGTGTCGCCATCGCACCCGACTGTGGCCTTTCTCCCGGCATGGCTTCCATCCTCGGCGGAGAACTCGTTCGCCGCCTCGGTGGCCGCGCCGACGCGCTCAAGCTTTATGTAGGAGGCCTTCCCGAAAAACCCATGCCGCCGTTCCACTACCAACTGGTTTTTTCCGTGGAAGGTCTGATCAACGAATATGTCGAACCGGCTCGCATTCTCCGCAAAGGCAAGCTGGTGACGGTGGAGCCGCTCACCGAGCCTGAGGAATTCCACATGCCGGGTTTCGCACCGCTCATTGCTTTTCAGACTTCCGGCGGCACCTCCACTTTGCCCGAAACCTTCGAAGGCAAGGTTGGCGAGTGCTTCGAGAAAACTCTGCGCTATCCGGGGCATTACGACCTGTTGTGCGAACTGAAGGCGCTCGGGCTTTTCTCCAGCGACAAGATGCGAGTGAACGGAAGCGACATTACGCCGCGCGCGGTGATGTCGAAAATCTTCGAGGGAAAATTTGCCGGCAAGGGGCCCGATGTCTGCATCATGCGTTTGGAGGCGCACGAGTCACTGCGTTCGCCCGGCGTGCGCGGCTTGCTCGGTGGGCGCCTCAAGGGCCGGGTGGCTACCTTCACTCTGGTCGACCACTACGATGCCAAGACGGACATGAGCGCGATGATGCGCACCACCGCATTCCCGGCGTCGATCGTGATTCAGATGCTGGCGTTGGGAGCGATCACGAAACGCGGAGGAGTGTTGCAGGAGCGCGATGTGCCCGCCGACCTATTTCTGGAGGAAATGTCGAAACGCGGAATCCACATCCAATACAGTCTGGAATAAAAGCAAATCAAAGGCAGCGAGTTGAAGTGAACGTTCCACACGTTTTGTTGAGTTCGATCATCGCGGTTCAGCCGCGAAATTGCATGGGATCGGATGCCGGATAAGCAGGTTACTCACCGGGCTGGCGCCTGGTTCGGGATGACATCCCTTATCTTTCGCTGATTCTTTTGTTTCACTGCTTCCGCGGATGGTGACGTCGAGTTGCATCGGTCCTTCGTGGGGGGGCGCTCGCGTTGCGCGCGACTCCGCTGCCTCAGGATGACAGCGGAATGCGGGGCCAATCGGCGAAGCAAAACGTGTCCGCCCCACACGGGCGCTAGTCGATCCGCAGTCGTTGAGTTAGTCGCTGCTTCACCCCCGGCCACTCTGTGGCCACGATCGAATAGCGCGCGGAGTCGCGAGGGATAAAGTCCAGTGCCATGCGGTGGGCGCGAAGAATGCCTTCGAACTTCGCACCGATGCGTTCAAGCGCGGCGCTGGAGCGCTGGTTGCGGGAGTCGGTGTGAAAGCAGACGCGGAGCACCTGCCAGGTCTCGAAGGCGTGGGTCAGCATGAGAAGTTTGCCCTCGGTATTGGCGGCGGTGCGGATGGCGGAGCGCGTGAACCACGTGTAACCGATCTCACAGGCGTCGGGGAATTGGCGGCCGTGCCGAGGATGTCCCTGCGGCCAAGCCCACCGCTCTATATTCCAGAAGCGTGTCGAGCCGATGACCATACCGCCATCCAGGCGAATGATCGCGAACGGCACGGCGGTGCCGGCATCGCGCCAGGCCAGGGCGGTGTGGATGTATGTGGCGGCATCGGCTTTGCCTTGCGGGACGGGAGTCCACTGGTAGAGGGTGGGATCGGCTGCAGAAGCGGCGACCAAACCGTCGATGTGGTGATGGGCAACGGGCTCGAGGCGAATATGTTTGCCGATCAACACGGGACTCTCTATTTCCATGGTTCCCAGTATGCGATGAGACGCTAAGCGGCGCAATTGGATCTCGCGACCTGTCTTGCCGGCCCGAGCCGACGAAATCCCACCCTTCATAAACCGAACGGTGGGTCACCCGCCGCCGCGTTACCATGACGAAAGTCCTCTTCCCCTGCCAAACGGAAAAGACAGTGCCTTCTAAATCAATTTTCTCGCCTCGACCTCGTGCTGGGCGCGAATTGTTAATCACCATGCCCGGTGCCTAGTATGAAATGTCTGACCGCGAGACGGCTCAGTCCTACCGGGAGCGGCGGCGGTTGCCAAGCCAACACAAGGAGATGCGCACGCCAAGTACCACAAATCCCACCAAAGATCAGAGTGGGGCCTCTTCGGGCGGGACAACAGCAGCGCAGGGGCAAGCCGATCTCGAACAACAACCTAAGCAAGCGAATCAACGGATGCGCCCTGAGCCCGATTCACAACGCAACCAGGCGCAACGGGAGGCAAGCAAACTCCTCGACCGCGTCGCCAGCGCGGCGATCCAACAAACCGAGCGTGGCCGTGATCGCTATTGCCATCACCGAATCGCCGAGGCCCTTGACGCCATCGAGCAAGCCACCGGTAAGATCGACATTCTGCTGAGCCGCAATCCGGCGACCGCGCTCATCCCGGTTAACACGGAAGTGAACGTAATTGATACCCCGCCACAAAGCGAGGCGTCTGGTTCACCTCGCCAATCGCGATGTCACGCTGGCCGTGGTTTCGCGGGCGCCTCTGGCCCAGATTGAGGCGTTCAAGAAACGGATGGGCTGGCAGTTCCAATGGGTATCGTCATTCGAGAACGAATTTAACCGCGACTACCATGGGTCGTTCACGAAAGAGGAGATGGCGAAAGGCAAGGTGAGCTACAACTACGAGATGAGCGGCTTCGCCAGCGAGGAAGCGCCGGGGGCAAGCGTTTTCTATAAGAATGAAGCGGGTGAGATTTTCCACACCTATTCGACTTATGCACGCGGGCTCGACATTCTGGCGGGCACTTACAACTTCCTCGATCTCGCGCCGAAAGGACGGGACGAAGATGGCTTGGCGTTCACGATGGCATGGGTTCGGCATCACGATCGATATACGGAGGGTTACGTCGTAGATCCGAAGGCGCAGTCCGTGGCTCGGAAAGGCGCAGGGTCGTCGTGCTGCTCGGGGGAGAAGCATCCGTGAGTAGCTACGGTTGCGGTGAAGAGATTTCGAACGGAGGGAAGGGCGTAGGGGCGGGGGTGCGGATCGGGGAGAGGGGTCCGCGTCGTCCGACCGGCGCGCGGTTTTCTCGACGTCGCTGGAGGGATCGTTTCTGGCGGCGTGCTGGCGCTGTTGCCGAAGTGCCCGGCGTGCATAATCGCTTACTTCGCGATTGGAAGCGGGGTTGGAATCTCGATGGCGACCGCGATGGATGCTCGGAGGGGGTTGATGACGGTATATGTGGGATCGCCGGTGTATTCTGGAGCGAGTCATGTGCGGCGCTTCATGGCGGGGTGAACGAGTGCCTCAGCGGCTAAAGCCCGCATTTTTTGGATACGTGCGGCACGGCTGAAGCGGTGCCCTTTCAGACGGCGACGCGTCACACGCCCACGGGTTGCGGAGTCGACTTCGCCGCCAGCAGCTGGCGGAGGACGTATTGCAAGATCCCGCCGTTGGCGTAGTAGAGGGCTTCCTGCGGGGTGTCGATGCGGACCACAGCGTTGAACTCTGTGGTCTTGCCGTTGGCGGTGGCGCGGACTTTGACCTGGCGTCCGGCGGCGAAGTGGTCCACTACATCGCGGATGCCGGTGATCTCGAAAATCTCTTCTCCTGTTAGGTTGAGCGATTCGGCATTCTTGCCCGCCTCGAATTGCAGAGGGAGGATTCCCATGCCTACCAGATTTGAGCGGTGAATGCGCTCGTAACTCTCGGCGATGACGGCGTGGACGCCGAGCAGGCGCGGGCCTTTGGCAGCCCAGTCACGGGAGGAACCGGAGCCGTATTCTTTCCCGGCGAGGATGATGAGCGGAGTGCGCTCGGATTGATATTTCTGGGAGGCGTCAAAGATCGACATTTCCTGGCTGGTGGGCAGGTGGCGGGTGAATCCGCCTTCCACGTTGACGAGTTTGTTGCGCAGGCGGACGTTGGCGAAAGTTCCGCGGACCATGACTTCGTGATTGCCGCGGCGCGAGCCGTAGGAGTTGAAGTCGGCGGGCTTGACGCCGTGCTCTTGCAGATACTTTCCGGCGGGGCCGTCCTTCTGGATGGAGCCGGCGGGCGAAATGTGGTCGGTGGTGACGCTGTCGCCGAGGACAGCGAGGACGCGCGCGCTTTCGATTTCTTCGACGGGCGAAGGCTCGAGGCTCATGTTGTCGAAGTAGGGAGCGCGGCGGATGTAGGTGGAATCTTTCTCCCAGGCGTAGGTCTGGCCCTTGGGGACGGCGAGGCCGCGCCAACGATCGTCTCCGGCGAAAACTTCGGCGTAACTTTTGGAAAACATTTCCGCGGTGACGGAATGGTCGACGGCTTCTTCGACTTCACGCTGCGTGGGCCAGATGTCGGCGAGGTAAACCGGCTCGCCTTCCTTGTCCTTGCCGATGGAGTCTTTGCGAAGGTCGGTGTCGATGCGTCCGGCGAGGGCGAAGGCGACGACGAGTGGAGGCGACATTAAATAGTTGGCCCGGACCTCAGAGTTGATGCGGCCTTCGAAGTTGCGATTGCCGGACAGGACGCTGGCGACCACCAGATCTTTTTCGTCGATGGCTTTGGAGACCTCATCGGGTAGAGGGCCGGAGTTGCCGATGCAGGTGGTGCATCCGTAGCCGACGATGTGGAATTTCAGCTTTTCGAGATACGGGGTGAGGCCGGCGTTCTCCAGATAATCGCGAACGACTTTTGATCCGGGAGCGAGAGAAGTTTTGACCCAGGGCGGAACGGACAGGCCTTTTTCGACGGCTTTCTTGGCAAGCAGGCCGGCGCCGATCATGACTGAGGGGTTCGAGGTATTGGTGCAGGAGGTGATGGCGGCGATGACAACGCTGCCGTGTTTGAGTGAATTCCTTACATTCGCGGAAACGTGCTCGTGTACGTTGGGATCTTCGACGCCGATCGCCTCGGGGCTGCCGCCTTCCTGCTCCCACTGTTCTTTGGCGGGGACACCAGTCCCACTTCTCCGAACGGAGGCGAGAAGTGGGGCCCCCGCCGTTTTCGCTGCTGATTTTGGTTTGATCAGCGAGGGCAGAGCTTTCTGAAAAGAATCTCCGGCCTGGGAGAGGACGACGCGGTCTTGTGGGCGCTTGGGGCCGGCGATGCTGGGTTCAACGGTCGCGAGATCGAGGGCAAGAAGTTCGGAGTATTCGGCTGCGGGAGTTTTTTCATCGTGGAAGAGCCCCTGCTCGCGGCAGTAGGCTTCGACCAAGGCAATCTGTTCCGCGCTGCGGCCGCTGAGTTTCAGGTACTTCAAGGTTTCTTTGTCGACCGGGAAGATGCCGCAGGTAGCACCGTATTCGGGCGACATGTTGGCGATGGTGGCGCGGTCGGCGAGCGGAAGATCACGCAGGCCGGGACCGAAGTATTCGACAAATTTTCCGACGACGCCGTGCTTGCGCAACATCTCGGTAATTGTCAGAACAAGATCCGTAGCGGTGGCGCCTTCGCGCAGGCGTCCGGTGAGCTTCACGCCGACGACGAGCGGAATCAGCATGGAGACAGGCTGGCCGAGCATGGCGGCTTCGGCTTCGATGCCGCCGACGCCCCATCCCAAAACGCCGAGGCCGTTGATCATCGTTGTGTGACTGTCTGTTCCTACTAGCGTGTCAGGATAGGCGGCGTTTTTCCCTTCTGTGTTTTGCACGAAGACTACGCGGGCGAGGTATTCGAGGTTGACCTGGTGGACGATGCCAGTGTCGGGAGGGACGATGGCGAGGTTGTGGAATCCGGTTTGGCCCCAGCGGAGGAACGAGTAACGCTCTTTGTTGCGTTGGAATTCGAGGAGAGCGTTCACCTCGAAGGCGCTGGTGGTGCCGAATTCGTCGACCTGGACGGAGTGATCGATTACGAGTTCGACGGGCTGGAGGGGATTGATGAGCGCGGGATCGCCGCCGAGTTGCTGCATGGCGTCGCGCATGGCGGCGAGGTCGACGACGCAGGGGACGCCGGTGAAATCCTGGAGCAGAACACGGCTGGGAGTGAAGGCGATTTCCTTGTCGGGCTTGGAATTCTTGTTCCAGGCCGCGAGCGCGCGAACGTCTTCTTTCTTTACGTTGCGGCCGTCCTCAGTGCGGAGCAAGTTCTCAAGCAGGATGCGCAAGGAGAACGGAAGATGTTTCGTGGAAATGCCCTGCTTGTCGAGCGTGTTGAGGCGGTAGATTTCGTATTCTTTGTTGCCGACTTTGAGGGAGGAGCGGCTACCGAAACTATCTAAGGACATGATGGCCTTCCTGATGAAAGATGCCGCGAGACGGATGGCGCCGCACAGCGGGCTGGAGCTAAAACCGGAACCAATAAGTTTAGTCGTTTTAAGGGGGATTGCGTAGAGGGAATCTCAATTTCGCCTGCAGCGGAGCGAAAACCAAACTGGTTTGCAGTCATGCGGCGCAGAGGAGATGGCATAGGTCCCCTCGGCAGGCCCAGGGCAGGCTCTTCGTTGGCAGTTCTCGGCGGGGCCGAGAACTCCGCTGCCTCAGGATGACAAGATTATTTTTGTCCGGTAGTCGAGCTTGGTTCGACTGGACAGCCGAGGGCGGCTGTCCCCACATGGATTCATGCCTGCTTTCCTCCACCGTGTTTCCCCGAATCCTTTGCGAGACAAGCTCTAGCGGGCGGCGGTCCAGACTTGGTAGGCAACTACTGCCATCATGAATAGAAGATAGATTCGGAGGGACCAGAGGACGAGGAGTTCGGGTCCTTTGAGATGGCGACGGGGGATGTGGTGTTTTTTGGCGCCGACGAGTTGATCGTGCTCGAGGGAGGACAGGACGAGGGTTTCGTCGGCGGTAGAGATGGTGTGCGGAGGGTTATCGAATTTCTTAGTCATAAGGCAGTCCATCGATTCGGTCAAGCCGGGTATCTGTTGAGCTTCGGGGGGAAGCAGGTTCCTCGGGCCAAAAGATGGCCTTCGGAACGACCGCTGATTTGTTTTTGCAGAAAGTTGGAACAAATGGCTTTCATTAGCCAATTCTCTATTTCCCTCCGAGAGCGGCGAAGATGTTGGGGGCGACGATGCTGATGCCGAAGAGGATGCCGGCAGTGGTCAGGACGAAGACCACGCCGCTGGACAGGATGTTCGCCCATAGCGGGCTGACGAGGTCCCCCATAATTTCTTTGTCGTTCACCAGCATAAAAAGAAATACCAACGCTGGCGGCATCGCCAAGACGGCGACTACGTTTACGACTAAAACGACGTAGACCAGAGGCAGGCCGGGAATGAGGACGATGGCGGCGGCGGCCATGGCGCATAAAGTGAGCACGGCGTAGAACGATTTGCCTTCACCCATGGGAAGGTTGAGGCTGTGCGGCTTGTGCGTGACTTCGCCAAAGGCATAGGCGGATGAAGTGGAGATGGTGATGGCGGCGACGATTCCGGCCTCGACCATACCGAGTGCGAACAGGGAAGCGCCGAAGCGTCCGATCAGGGGTTGCAGGGCCTGGGCGAATTCAGCGGCCTGGAAATTGTCGGCGGTCATTCCATGGGCGAACAACGGAGCGGTCGCGAGAATGGTTGCGATGGCGGCGGCGGTGGCGAGTGCGGCTCCGATGATGGTGTCGGCGCGGCCGAAGCGGATGTCTTTGGTGGTCATTCCTTTGTCGACGGTGGCGCTCTGCTGGAAGAAAAGCATCCAGGGAGTGACGGTGGCGCCGATATCGGCGAGGACGATGAGCAGAGTGTCCTTGTTGAAACCGGGGAGCGGCTGCCACCTCATCAGGGAATGGCCGACCGAGTGCCAGTTGGGGTGAGTCATGAGCGCGACGGGAATGAAAATCAAGTTGAATGCGGCGGCGCCGAGAGTGATGCGTTCCCAGGTCCAATAGCGGTGACTCATCAGGGCAGCGTAGAGGATGACGAGGGCAATGAGAATTGCGATCCAGGGGCGCACTCCGAAGAAGCCGAGGCCGGCGCGGATGGCGATGAATTCGGTGATGAGGGTCAAGAAGTTGCCAATGCCGAGGTCGATCATGGAAAACCATCCCCAGAAGGGACCGAAGCGGTCGAAGATGAGTTCGGCGTGGCCGCGATGGGTGGCGGCCCCGAGGCGGACGGTCATCTCCTGGACGATGATCGCCATGCAGAAGGTGAGGGCGACGAAGGGGATGAAGAATCCGATGCCGAACTTGGCGCCGGTGGCGGCGTAGGAGAGCATGCTGGGGCCATCATTTTCGCCGAGCATGACGAGGACGCCAGGGCCGGCGAGAAGCCAGAGGAGACGCGCTTTGGAGGAGAAGCCTTGCTGGGCGCGGGCGGCGGAGACGCGGACCCGATCGTGAGCGCGGTCGACGTCTTCGTGAGTGATGACTACGGTCTCTTCGTTTTGAGTGGCAACGGGCTTCATCGGGTGGAGTGTTTGGAGCGTGCAGTCGATTTCCGCCGGTGGGATGGCGGAAAACTCTCCCCAGTAGAGATTAGCGCAAGTATACACCAATGGATGAACTATGGTTAAGTAGTTTTGCGGTGCTACCAAAGGGGCTCAAGCCTCTCCGCTTTCGAGCGAGGTGACGCCGCCCTGAAGGGCGCTTCCACGGTGGCGCAAGGGGCGGATCCGAAGGACGCTCGGCCCGGAAGTGTCCCGCTCAACCGAGTAGGATTTCGGCCGAAAACGCGGAGTGTGCGTAGAACGGCCCTAGTGACGCCGCAGGCGGGTTGCATGGGTCCTCGCTGCGCTCCGGATGACAGGGTGTTCACTGGGGACAGGGTTCACTTGGAGGGGCGAGGGTCGGCAGGGGAGAGCCAGACGCGTTCGGCGGCGGCGCGGCCCAGAGAGACACTTCCGGAGGTGGTGGAGAGGGTTAGGGTCTGGTCGTAGTTGCGTTCGAGGATGCGCAATTTTGCGGCGGGACGAATGCCGCGAGCTTCGAGGAATTCGAGCAAGCGCCGGTCACGCTCATAAATTCCGCTGACGGTGTAGCTGACACCGGGTTGCGCATCGGCGAGCAGGAGGAGTCCGCGATGACGGCGACTGGCGGGGCTTTCCATCTCGCTCATATTTCCGTGCGGGCAGATTCCTCCTTTGCCCAGCTTGGCGAGGAGTTTGGCTTCGAAATCTGGAGAGACGGCGTGCTCCAGGCGCTCGGCTTCGTCATGGACCTTCCACCATTCCATGCCGAAGAGTTCGGCCAACATGCGTTCGATGAGGTGATGGCGAAGGGTGAGCCTGCGGGCGATCTTGCGGCCAGCGGCGGTGAGGCGCACGTGACCATCGCCCTGGACGCGAACGAGGCCGTCTTTTTTCAGGCGGCGCACGGCCATGGTAACGGCGGGAGCAGAAACTTTCAGCCAGTCGGCGAGGCGCGCAGAGATGACGGATTCGCCTTCACTCTCGGCCTCGAGAATGGCTTTGAGATAGTCTTCTTTCGAAACCGTGATCATGGGGAGATTATACGATGGAGTTAAGCGTGGTTAAGAGGCGGAGAAGCAAAATGCTGAACACGGGGGGCACAGAGGAACACCGGGTAAACCGAGATCTAGAAGAGATCATCCGATGGCTGGTTTGACAGCTTTTGCTACTCTCCCCTAACCTTACTTTCTCTGGCTATGAAAATTCTAGTTCTGGGCAACGGTGGACGGGAGCACGCGCTGGTATGGAAGCTGCGGCAGTCGTCGCGGGTTTCGAAGATTTATTGTGCACCGGCGAATGGTGGGATCGCGGACGAGGCTCAGTGCCTGGCTGTGGAGCTGAAGAATTTGGATGCGATGGTGGCTTTGGGGCAGGAGGTGCGGCCGGATCTGACGGTGGTGGGCCCTGAGTTGCCGCTGATGCTGGGTGTGGTGGACGAGTTCACGAGGCGCAGGTGGCCGGTCTTTGGGCCGACGAAGGCGGCGGCGCAACTGGAATCCAGCAAGAGCTTCGCAAAATTGTTCCTGCAGCGGCATCGCATTCCCACCGCCGCGTATGCGATCTGTGATTCGGTGGAGGAGGTGCGGGAGGCGCTGGCGCACTTCCACGCCCCGGTGGTGGTGAAGGCGGATGGATTGGCGGCGGGCAAGGGAGTGGTAATCGCGGCCAGCAAAGAAGAAGCGGCGAGCGCGGCGGCGGAAATGTTGAGCGGCAAGATGGTGGGCGAAGCGGGCGCGCGGGTGGTACTGGAAGAATGTTTGGTGGGCGACGAACTTTCGTTTTTGGTGCTGAGCGACGGAGAGCGCGTTGTGCCGCTGGTAGCGGCGCAGGATCATAAGCGGATGGGCGAAGGCGACACTGGGCCGAATACGGGCGGCATGGGGGCCTATTCGACCGCCGATCTAGTCGATGACAAGATGCGAGATTGGCTGGTGCATCACATTGCGCGTCCGGTGATCAGGGGGATGAAGGCGGAGGGCGCGGAATATAAAGGTGTGCTTTATTGTGGGCTGATGATGACGGCGCGGGGTCCGATGGTCCTGGAGTTTAACTGCAGGTTTGGGGATCCGGAGACGCAGCCGATTCTGATGCGACTGGAGAGCGATTTGGTGGATGCGCTGGAAGCTTCGATTCAGGGACGCGTGAGCGACGGCGATTTCAAGTGGTCGATGGATGCGTCGGCGTGCGTGGTGATGGCTTCGGGAGGATATCCGGGGACGTTTAAGGCGGGGAAGAAGATAACGGGGCTCGATGAGGCTGGGACCGTTGAGGGTGTGAAGGTGTTTCACGCGGGAACTTCGAAGCTGAATGGGGAATTCTATACGAGCGGCGGGCGAGTGCTGGGAGTGACGGCCCGGGCGGCGGAGTTGAAGACGGCCATGGAGCGGGCGTATGAGGCATGCGCAAGAATCCGCTTTGAGGGGGCGCAGTACCGCAGGGATATTGCGGGGCGGGCGTTGAAGAAGCGTTGAGGACAATCCCCACCTCTCGCAAAAGAGGCGAGAAATGGGGACCCCCCAGCGGGAGTTTCCAGCCGTATCTCGGGTGAGGGGAACGTGAAAGGGATCCTTCGACTGCGGGTTTGCTTCGCCTCCGCGAGGCAAGATCCTCGCTCAGGATGACAATTTTGTTAAGAGGAGTCATGACAAAAACTTTAGTTTCGATTGTGATGGGGAGTGATTCTGATCTTGAGATCATGCGCGAGGCAGGGAAGGCGCTGGAGGAGTTTGGGATCAGTTATGAAATGGATGTGACCTCGGCGCACCGGGCGCC
Source organism: Candidatus Sulfotelmatobacter sp. (assembly GCA_049515395.1). GTDB lineage: Bacteria > Acidobacteriota > Terriglobia > Terriglobales > Acidobacteriaceae > Sulfotelmatobacter. The sequence continues at coordinate 11,656 of JBEKUD010000030.1, forward strand.
GGATCGGACAGCGGACTTCGCGCGGAAGGCCGCGGGGCGGGGGATTCAGGTGATCATAGCGGGAGCAGGCGGAGCGGCGCATCTGGCTGGGGTGATCGCGGCCCATACGTCCTTGCCGGTGATCGGAGTGCCGATTCCATCGACGTCACTGCAGGGGATGGATTCATTGCTGGCGACGGTGCAGATGCCGGCGGGGATTCCGGTGGCGACGGTGGCGATTGGGAGGCCGGGGGCGACGAATGCAGGGATTCTAGCGGCGCAGATGATCGGGTTGGGGGATGCAGCGGTCGCGCAGAAGCTTGCGAGGCATAAGGAGAAATTGGCGCGGGGGGTGGAGGAGAAGTCGAAGAAATTGAGGAGTTCGTGGGGCGGGTAAAGTTGTACCTCAGGGGCTGAAGCGCACATTCATCGTGGAATCCTTATCGCAGCGCCGAAGCGCTGCGCCCGCCAAGAATCGTTGCGCTCCTAATGTCTGCGCGCAAAAGTCAATTGCAGATCGAGGTCGGCCGGTATCGGGAAATCCTCGCTCAGGATGACGCTCCTGGTTTCCTACAAGCCTTATAGTTTCAATGCTTTTAAGTATTCGCGGAAGGGGTCGCCGAGATCCTCACGTTTGAGGGCGAACTCTACGGTGGCTTTGAGAAATCCCAGCTTGTCTCCGGTATCGTGGCGGCGACCTTCGTAGACGTAGGCGTACATCTTTTCTTTCTTGAGGAGGAGGCGCATACCGTCAGTGAGTTGAAGTTCGCCGCCCGCGCCGGTCGGAGTGTTGGCCAGGCAGTCGAAAATTGCGGGCGTGAGAATGTAGCGGCCGATGATGGCCAGGTTGGACGGGGCTTCTTCGGGCTTGGGCTTCTCCACCATGTTCTTGATTTCGAACAGGCGATCGCCGAAGCGGCTGTCGACAGCCTTCACGTCGAGGACGCCGTAGGAAGAAATCATTTTGCCTTCGATGATCTGAGTGGCGAGCACGGAACATTGAGTCTGATCGAAGACCTCGACCATTTGTTTGAGGCAGGGGACCTTAGCGTCGATGACATCGTCGGCGAGGAGCACGGCGAAGGGTTCGTGGCCGACGAGTTCACGGGCCATGAGGACGGCGTGGCCGAGGCCGAGGGCTTCTCTCTGGCGAACGTAGGCGACATAGATCATGTCGGAGATGGAGCGCACGATCTGAAGCAGATCGGTCTTGCCGCGCTCTTCGAGCATGCGTTCGAGCTCGTAGCTGACATCGAAATGGTCTTCGATCGCCTGTTTGCCGCGGCCGGTGATGATGAGGATCTGGTTGCAGCCCGAAGCCATGGCTTCTTCGACCCCGTATTGGATGATGGGCTTATCGACCAAAGGGAGCATTTCCTTGGGCTGGGCTTTGGTTGCGGGCAGAAAGCGGGTGCCGAGGCCGGCGGCGGGGAATACGGCTTTGCAAACTTTCATCTTCTTCATAAAGGCGGTCGCTGGTCGCTGGTCGGTGGTGCTTCGTCGTTGTTTTGTTCGAGTTCGGGTGCTGGACAATTGTAAATGCTGGGGTTGTGGCTGGCGATACCGGATGCCGCGTAGAAGGCAGTGGGTGGTTGAAGAGAGCAGGCGGCCACCGGGGCTAAAGCCCAAGTCTATGTGAGCATCTTTACGCGGCGCTGAAGCGCGGCTCTGCCACGTTCCTGCAAGCATTCCTCCTTCGCCCCCTTGCAAAACTTAAGATGGTCCGCTGGCGGAGCGGACTTCTGATGCGGTTTCGGTGTTTGCCAGTTGCTCTAATACGGTGCGGAGGGCGCGCAGGACTTCTTCCGCGGCGGCGGCCTTCAAAATAAATTTCAACATGCCGTCGGGGGTGAACTGAGCGCCGCGCTGGGCAGAGACGAAACGGGCCAACTGCTCGGGATCGACGGCGGCGTTTTGCTGAAACTTGAGCGTGACGGAGTCGCGTTTGCGCTCGACGGCATTAACGCCGACTTTCATGCACAAAAGTTTGAGCGACGCGTAGTCGAGCAGGTTGCGAACGGCGGGCGGGGGCGGGCCGTAGCGGTCTTGCAGCTCGGCGGTGACATCCGTCAGCTGCGATTCGGCTTCAACGCGGGCTACGCGTTTATACATTTGCAGGCGCTGGTTTTCTTCCGGTACATAATCGGCGGGGATACGAATGTTGAGGCCAAGATTGAGCTGAGTTTCGGCTTCGTCGGGCGCGGCTTCGCCTTTCATTTCGCGGACGGCGCGCTCGAGCATCTGGGTGTAGAGCTCGAAGCCGATGGCCTCGATGTGTCCGCTTTGCTCGCCGCCCAACATGTTGCCGGCGCCGCGGAGTTCGAGATCGAGGGCGGCGATTTTGAATCCTGCACCCAAGTCGGAAAATTCTTTGAGAGCAGCGAGGCGGCGTCGCGCGACGGGCGTGAGCTCAATTTCCGGGGGGAGCATGAGATAGGCGTAGGCCCGACGGCTGGATCTGCCGACGCGTCCGCGTAGCTGATAAAGCTCGGAGAGGCCAAGGCGATCGGCGCGATTGATCAGGATCGTGTTGCAAAGGGGGATATCGAGACCGTTTTCGATGATTGTGGTCGAGACCAGAATGTCGGCTTCGTGGTGCATGAATTTCAGCATCACTTTTTCGAGTTCGCCTTCTGACATTTGTCCGTGGCCGACGATAATCCGCGCGGGAGGAACGAGCGCTTGAATTTTGGCGGCGATCTCCCAAATGGTATCGACACGGTTGTGAACGAAATAGACCTGACCGCCGCGCTCGAGTTCCTGCTCGATGGCGGACTGGATCAGTTTTTCGTCCCAGCTGGCGACGACAGTTTGAATCGCCATGCGATCTTTCGGGGGCGTTTCGATCACGCTCATGTCGCGCAGGCCGACGAGCGACATGTGCAGCGTGCGCGGGATGGGCGTGGCCGACATGGTGAGGACGTCGACTTGCTTGCGCATTTGCTTGATGCGCTCTTTGTGGCGGACGCCGAATCGCTGCTCTTCGTCGACGATGAGAAGGCCGAGATCGGAGAATTGGATGTCTTTGGAAAGGATGCGGTGGGTGCCGATGAGGACATCGACTTTGCCGGCTTCGGTTTTCTGCAGGATTTCTTTTTGCTGCTTCGGAGTGCGGAAGCGGCTGATCATTTCAATGGTGACTGGGAAGGGTGCGAAGCGCTGCTTGAAAGTTTCGAAGTGCTGAAAGACGAGGACGGTGGTGGGCGCGAGGACTGCCACTTGTTTGTTGTCGGCGATGGCTTTGAAGGCGGCGCGCATGGCGACTTCGGTTTTGCCGTAGCCGACGTCGCCGCAGAGCAGGCGGTCCATGGGCTGTGAGGATTCCATGTCGCGAATGACGTCTTGGATGGCCTGCGCCTGGTCTTCGGTTTCGTTGAATTCGAAGGCGTCTTCAAATTCGCCGAACCACTCGTTGCCCGGCGGGAAGGCGTGTCCGACGGCGGTTTTGCGCTCGGCGTAGAGTTTGAGGAGTTCGTCGGCCATATCTTTCATGGCCTTGCGCACGCGAGCTTTGGTTTTTGACCAGGACTGGGTGCCGAGATGGCTCAGGACCGGTTTAGCGCCTTCCGAGGAGCGATATTTCTGGACCAGATCGAGGCGAGTAAGCGGCACATAGAGGCGAGCGGCTTCGGCGAATTCGAGCAACATGAATTCGGCGGGACCGTCGCCATGGTTGATTTCTTTCAAGCCCTGATACTGGCCGATGCCGTGTTCGACGTGGACGACATAGTCTCCGACTTGGAGATCGCGGAAGTCGGACAGGAAGGCGGAGACTTTGGATTTCGACCGCTGCGGGCGAGAGGCTACGGCGTCGGATTCGTCGAAGAGATCGCGCGAGCCGAAGATGGCGAGATTCGCGTCAGGCAGGAGCACGCCATCGGGGACGTAGGCCGTAGCCAGGGTGGTGGTGAGGACTTCGCCGGCGAAGTAACTGGTCTCATCGGCGTAGCTCTCGCCGCCACGGGTGCGGCTTCCCAAGCGAAACGAGACGTTGTATTCGGTGAAGACATCGGCCAGGCGCTCGACCTCGCCGGTATTGGGGACGGCGAAGAGGACGCGTTTCGCTTCGGCGTTGAGCTTCTGCACTTCTTCCAGCATGGCGGGAACTGCGCCGTGGAACCGAGGCGAGGGCTGAGTGAGGAATGAAATTTCGGACGCGTTGTTGTCCTGCAGGCCGCGAGTGATGCCGAGGTGCTCGATGTCGGCGCCAGGAAGCGCGGCAGTTTTTTGCCACCAATTTTCCGGTAGGAAATAGAGATCTTCCGGGCGAACGAGATTGCCGACGCCGCTGCGCTCGTGGGCTTCGGAGACGCGGGCCCAGAAGCGGTCGAATTCCTGCTCGAGTTGATCGCTTTCGTCGAGGAGAACCGCGGCTTGCGGGATTAGATCGAAGATGGTGTTGTGGGCGCCGGCGACGGGAGTGTAAAACTCCCAGCCGGGAAAGACGTTGAGTCCACCAGCGCGGACGGCGGCTTCGACAATTTCTTCGTTACCGACGATGCGCTTGCCACTGAGGCGGGTATGAATTGCGCCGAGGAGATGTTCGTTCACGGGAGTTTCGGTGAGCGGAAGCAGGAGAGCCTCATCGACGGGATTCGAAGAACGCTGGGAGGCAGGATCGAACTTGCGAATGGAATCGGCTTCGTCGCCGAAGAACTCGATGCGCAGGGGGCGGTCGGCCTCGGGGGAATAAACGTCGAGGATGCCGCCGCGTACCGCGTAGTGGCCTGGCATTTCGACCACGTCGGTCGGGGTATAGCCGACGGTGTTGAGGTGAGCGAGCAGGGAATCAAGATCGAAGGACTCGCCGCGGCGGATGGTACGGGCGAGATCGGCATAGTAGTCGCTGGAGCGCAGGCGGATGGCCGTGGCTGCGACCGGAGAGATGACGATCGACGCGGCACCGGTGGCGATCTTCCACAAGGCGGTGGCGCGCTCTTCCTGAAGTTCGGGATGAGGAGAAAGATTCTGGAAAGGGAGCACGTCGCGAGCGGGGAGGGAGATGATCGACTCCGGATCGCAAGCGGAAGTGAGTTCACAGAATCCGCGAAGGACAGGCAAGAAATCCTCGACGGCGCGGTTATCTTGGACGACGAAGATGAGGGGACGTCCGGCGGCACGCTGGAACAGCACGAGCAGCAAGGCTTTTGCAGTGGGCGTGAGGCCGGAGACACGGATGCGCCCCGTGCCCTCCTTGAGGTGGGAGGCAACACGCGCGAAAGCGGGGAGCTTTTCTACGTCCACGAAGAGTTCGCGGACGAAAGGGAGAAGCATGCAGGATTATTTTAGCAGGAGCAGCCTGCCGCAGGATCAGGCAGTCATTCTATTTTTCTTATTGGGCGGAGGGAGCATCTTACTTTTCTTGTCCCCACGGCGGAAGCTCTGGGATTTCCTTAGACGTTTGTAGGAGTAACGCGATGGTCACTCGGGGAGATGGCGCTCGGGTTCACCCAAAGCTGGATCAGCGCTAACAGTGCCGGCATCCCCATGGAAAATACGGCGACCGCTTTCAGACCAGGAAATCGATTCGCCATGACATAGCGAAGAGCATAGAAGGCATAGAGAATTACGGGAAGCGCCGCAAACGTTTTCGGGGTAGCTTTTTCGCGTTCGTGGTGGCGCCAGAGCGCGTTGGCCAGCCCGTAGATGATGAAGGTTGTTAGCATCCAGCCTAAGTAATTTCTGAGTGGCACGCCGAAGTAGGGGCCACCCTGCTCCCAGACCCAGTTGTGGGCGAGCGCCATGCCGGGATCCATCACCATGTCCCAGCCGGTGATGGTCATGGCGGCGATCACGGCAAGGGTAGTGCGGCCTGGAAGTGAGCGAGTATCGAGACCAGGTAGAATCGCGCGGGCGACCATCCATGAGGGATAGATCATCATGAACCAGGCTAGCGGAATGATTGCCGGTACGTGTCCGAGTTTCGCACCCAGCATATCGCTGTAGTGGTAGGAGCCGTAGATCAGTCCGGTGCGCACGCCGGCCTCCTCCAATCCGTAAGAAACGACGGCTGAGATCGAGAAAAACAGCGCGCTAAACCGCGGTCCTTCAAGCGCTGTGCAGTGGGCGAGCGCGAAGAGCACGAAGACCAGGGTAAATCCGACATTGTTCAAGTCTGGGAGCCTGAACCACGGAGAGACCGCCTCCGCCAGGATGAGATAGGTCATGGCGAAAAAAAAGAGCCATGACAGTGGAGGGATCCATCGATTCATGCGTTCCCCCGGCAAAATTTGGTGAAATTGAAAATAACAGATCGGCGGGGCTGAGGCACTTTCCAGTAGCTGAGTGGATCCGTGGCAGGGCATGATTCAGGCAGCAGGGACGAGGAGCCGGCGAGCTGTGCTCCGCCGGGGCCCTTCGGCTTCGCTCAGGCAGGCTCACCAGGCGGCCGTCGTTACAGGCGCCTTACTGGCGCCGTAAAGGGCGGGTGAGACAGGTGGGGCCGCCGCTGCCGTTGATGCAGAGTTCGCTGCCGGGGAAGGTGCGGACGTCGAAGCCGGCTTGGCGCAGGCGGGCATTGGTGCTGCGGTTTTCTTCGAGCGCGAGCAGGCGATGATTTCCTAAAGCGAGAACGTTGCCGGCGAGGGAGTCGCGCTCGGAGGGATCGATTTCGATGAACTCGAATCCGCGAGATTCGAGAAGTTCAACGGTTTCGACGGCAAGCCATGAGAGATCAACGAGAGCGGTGCGGTCGTCGAGCAGGCTGATCAGCGACATGAGATGGAGGCAGGCGGATGGACCGGGACCATAGGGAAGGGGCGCGGAGAGAACTTCGATGCTCTTGGGTGCAAGCAGATCGCGCATCTGCCGAATGCCCGAAGCGTTCGTGCGGTAGCCGTGGCCGATGAGGAGAGTCTTGGAATCGAGCCAGACGATGTCTCCGGCTTCGGTGGTGCCGGGCGAGATGATGGCGCCGAGAGTAGGGATCTCGAGGGTCGCGCAGAGCGAGGCTTGATGCGGGCCTTCGGGCAGGCGATTTGGTTTGCCCGGACGCATGACGATCAATCCGTGATCGGTGGGCAGGGAGGCATCGTGGGAGTAGATGGCATCGAGGGAGAGAACCGGCGATGGAGCTAGTTCGTTGAGCTCGGCTCCTGCGGCTCGCAACTCGTGACAGAGAGCGTCATGCTGAGATTGCGCCGTGGCGACGTCAGGGGAGTGGTGGAAGCCGAGTCGTTGCCATGATGCGCGGTGTTCCGGCTGATCCCAGTTTGCGCTGCGGGGCGAACATACCAGGACGCGTTCGAGTTTGCCGACCATGGAGTGTCCGTTGAAATGGGCCTGGGTTATTTCCGGGAGCATTGATTCCCCATCATGTTGTGAAGCGGTTGTGCCAATAAGGAATCTATATAGGCATGATGGCAAAAGCAATGTGGGAGGGCGTGGTGCTGGCCGAGAGCGGTGCGACGGTCGAGGTGGAAGGCAATCAATATTTTCCGCCGGATGCGATTCACCAGGAATATTTCAAGCCAAGTGACGCGCACACGGTGTGTCCATGGAAGGGGACGGCCAGCTACTACGATGTGGAAGTGAATGGCAAAAGGAATGCTGGGGCGGCCTGGTATTACCCTAAACCGAAGGATGCGGCAGGCCAGATTGAGGGGTATGTGGCGTTTTGGAAGGGCGTGAAGGTGGAGAAGTAACGACTGTTTTATATGGCGCTCGCGAGGCGCTCGAATTAAAGTCCGGCCGCGAGGCGATTCGCGGGCCCCCCGGTCCTGGTTTTCCGCACCGACATATTCGAAAAGAGCGCCGGAGTTGGGAGTAGAGCAGATTCGGCGGTTTCTCCGTCGTCAAAGGCGACTTGCTCTCGACACCAGCGTTTTCATTTATCAATTGGAGGCGAACCCGCGATACGTGGCGCTAACGGATGCAGTCTTTTCGTGGATAGAAAGGGCGGGCCACGAAGCAGTTACCTCGACGATTCCAAAGGCGGAGTTGCTGGTGCCGGCGTATCGGGACGGAGACGAAAACAAAGTCGATGAGTCCTACGGTTTACTGTCCACCTACCCCAACTTGCGGTGGATTGAGCCGGGCCTGGAAAGCGTCGATCTTGCGGCGCGCCTTCGCGGAGCCTATCGACTTCCTACGCCGGATGCTCTTCAGGCGGCGACTGCTCTGCGAGCGCAAGTGTCAGGTCATAACAAATGATCCTGTTTTGCCGCGCATCCAAAATCTCGATATTGCTGTCTTGAATCAATTCCTCTGATCCTAAAATTCAACGTGGGCGCGGAATGAGGGGACGAGGACGGGGCCGCGGTCGCGGTTGTAGCCGGGATCATTGATGTGTTGCAGGCCGGGCGCAAGATAGATGCCGCGCCAGACGTGGACGGTGTAATAAGATTCCAGAATATTTTCGCGGCCGTAGTTGAGCGCGCTGTCGCCGAGCAGAAATCCCAGACCACCGTCTGCGAGATAGGTCTGGTGATCTTTTGCAATAGCGTTCGACACGAAGGCGATGCCGGCGCGATCCTGTTTTCGATGCCACCAGGCGCCGTTCGCGCCGAATCCTTCGGCAAAAGTCTGATCGACTTCGGTGTAAGCGAAGGACTCGGTCTTGCCGTTATCCCAGCCGAAACGAGCGAACGCAGTCAGATGGCGTGTGAGGTTCTGCTCGAGGTTGATTCCGAATCCATATTTGCGCGTGATGCGCCAGGGATGATTTGTGATCTCCGGGACGAGCTCCGGAGTTGGAGCGGAATGACCTTCGAACTGAGCGACAGCGTCGCGATAGGTGCCCATATTGGCGTAATTGGTGTAGGCGAGGAGCCGGATGACTCCCGCCTTGTGCGGGATTGGACTACGACGCAGCTCATATTCGAAGTTTTCCGCATGAACTTGCCACGGACGGTATACGAGATCGATTCCGTTGGCAACTTTCGGCATCAGCGCCTCGGCGAAACGAAAACCCCAGTTGCGATCTTCGAAGTCAGCGGTGAGGCCGATGGTGTATCCACGCGTGTCCGCGGCGTAGTCGTAGGCACCGTTGTTGTCGGTGGTCCAGTTGATGAATTGGAGGTGAGTATCGGAGCCGACGGAGTTGACGTCGAAGAAATCCGGCATAGAAAATTTGCCGAAGCGGATTTCCAAGCGCCGGCGCGGTAGTTCGTCGAAGAGCGACAAAAAGCTGCGCTGATTTTCGACCTTGTCCTTGCTCAGAGCAAATACTTTGTGAATCATGGCGCGGCCCAGATAGGGGGCTTTGCTGAGGAGCGGATTGCGAACAATATCGAGATCCGTGTTACCGGCGAGTCCGAGGCCCGTGCTGAGGGCGGCTCCGCCGGCCTCTTCGATGTCGACCAAAAGTTCGGTGGAATGATCGAAGCGCACGCCGGTATAGAGGGTCATGACGCGGGATGTGGCCTTCTCATAGTTAGGACTTAGGCTGTGCGCACCGCTGTAATCGGCGGGGTAGGGCGGATGGGTTTGGAAGATGAAATTCGCCTGACCGGAAAGCCAAAAGCGAGAGTCCTTAAAATGGGGGAACATGGCTCCTGGGGCTTCGTCGGACGGCGGATCGGTCTGAGAGTCGGGCTGCGGTGTTATATCAGGCGTTGTGGTGGAGGGTGCGTCGGGGTGCTGCGCCAGCACTGGCAGAACGCAAGACGCGATCATCAACAGGAGAGTCAGGCCTAAAGCTGCGGCCCGCAGAGTTGGAGATGCTGGCTTGGCGTTTGCGACGCCCGGTCGGCGCAGTAACCCGAAACTCGGCCAATCGAAAATGAATTTCAGTTTCATGATTACACTTTAAGGTGGAGGCGAAATTCACTTCCGAGCGTCTTCTCAACATCGATGCCGACGTCAATCACGCGGAGACGAAAGATTGCCGTTCCCTGAGAATTTAAGACGCCTGTACGGTTAAGACTAACGAAACATGCTGGCCGCCAATCCTTGACCGCCCTTGAGATGCGGTGACAGCACGGATTCTCCACGACGAACGATCCATCAACCTTACGCAGAACTCATGAAAGGATGGTTACGGCGCGGATGATGATCGAGCAGCCTGCCAATCCACGATTTCGCGGAAGCGTTGAAAATCTCCCCGCTGTTCTTATATCATACCCCCCTAGGGTACACGCAAGCGGGATTGTGGAGAAGCAAAAAATGCAAGATAAGATTCCGGTAATTTCGAAAGAAAAGCAGAAGCTCCTATTCCGCATCAAGCGGATCCGCGGGCAGTTTGCGGCGGTGGAGCGTGCGCTGACGGCGGGGGACGAATGTGCCGACATTCTGATGTTGCTGGCCGCGATTCGCGGCGGGGTCAACGGGTTGATGGCGGAGATACTTGAGGACCACATCCGGCTGCACATCATGAATCCGGATCACGAGATGGATTCGCCGGAAGAGCTGGGAGAAGATTTGATCGGACTGGTGCGGGCTTACCTGAAGTGATCTTGACTACGGATTCTGCAGCGAAATAAAAAAGGACGGCCCGGAGCCCCCGAAGCCGTCCTCAAACCCTCCCGGTTAGAAGGGCAACTTGATGACCCGAGGTTACCGTGGCGATGTTGCAGAAGGATGGCGGGCGGATGAATATCTGGTTAATTCGACCGGCATTGCGCTGGTATAGTAATCGGTTGCGCCAAGGGTCGAGCGTTGCTCGACCGACAGCCGAGGGCGGCTGTCCCCCGCGTTTTGGTTATTGAAATCTATTTTTTGTGGGAGCGTTAATGCCGTCCACAACATCGCGAAAGGTCGAGCAGTCGCGCCGTTTGCAGCAGCGCGCCGAAAGCATGATTCCCGGAGGAGTGAACTCGCCGGTGAGGGCATTTGGCTCGGTGGGAGGGGATCCGCCATTTATCGTGAGGGGGAAAGGTTCGCGAATCTGGGACGCTGATGAAAATGAGTTCATCGACTATGTGGGATCGTGGGGACCGCTGATTCTAGGCCACGCAGCGCCGGATGTGCTGGATGCGATCGTGAGCGCGGCGTGCAACGGAACAAGCTTTGGAGCGTCGACTCCGGCCGAGGCTGACCTGGCGGAATTGGTGATTTCGGCGTTTCCCCATGTGCAAAAAGTACGCTTCGTGAGTTCGGGAACCGAAGCCACGATGTCGGCGATTCGCTTGGCGCGAGCTTATACGAAGCGCAAATACATTGTGAAATTTGAAGGGTGCTATCACGGGCATTCCGATTCGTTGCTGGTGAAGGCTGGCTCGGGAGTGGCAACGCTGGGAATTCCGGGATCGGCCGGCGTTCCGGAAGAGTTTACCCAGTTCACGCTGGCGCTGCCGTTCAATGACATCCCGGCCGTGGAGTATGCCTTTCAGAAATTCAAGCATCAGATTGCTTGCGTGATTGTTGAGCCGGTGGTGGGGAACATGGGGTGTGTTGCCGCGACGGACGACTATCTGGTAGCGCTGCGATTGATAACGGAACGAGAAAAGTCGGTGCTGATTTTTGATGAAGTGATGACGGGTTTCCGCGTGGCTTTCGGGGGAGCGCAGGAGCTTTACAATATTCGTCCAGACCTGACGACCATGGGAAAGATCATCGGAGGCGGGTTGCCGGTGGGGGCTTACGGCGGGCCGAACGAGATTATGAACCTGGTGGCGCCGCTAGGGCCGATGTACCAGGCGGGCACGCTTTCGGGGAATCCGCTGGCGATGGCAGCGGGATGCGCGATGCTGAAGCATTTGCGGGATCACAAGGAAGAGATTTATTCGCGGATCGATAAGCTGAGTGGAGAATTGGTAGAAGGTGTGGCTGCGGCTGCCAAAGATGCGGGCGTGCCGCTATGCTACAACCGTGTGGGATCGATGTTCACGTGGTTCTTCACGCCCGGCCCGGTGACGGATTGGGAGTCCGCGTCGAAGTCGAATACCGAAGCGTTCGGGCGATACTTCCGCGCCATGCTGGATGGTGGAGTGTACTTGCCGCCGTCGCAGTACGAGGCGGCTTTTTTGGGTGCGACCCACACGGCGGAGGATGTTCAGCAGACGGTGGCAGCGGCGAAGCAGGCGTTTGCAGCGGCGAGGAAATAAGAGAATTCCACCATGGAGACACAGAGGCACAGAGAAATCTAGAAATGAACCATGCGAGAGACCAGGAATTTTCAGGGGTTGAAGCCCGACTGGGGGGGCTCCTGCGGCACGGCTGAAGACATGAGCCCGCCAAAGCGACTCATGGATTACTTCTAGTAGCGTTCTTTTGCATCATCTGCGGAATCGTGACGAACTCAAATCCTTCCGATTTGTAGCGGGCGATCAAGCGATCACTGGCGATTACGGTTTGAGAGCGGTCGGCGCCTAGTTGTTTGTGACTTCCGTCGTGCAGCAGGATTATGTCGCCGCCGCGCATTTGTTTCGCAACTTTGCGTTCGATGACCGCGGCCGGCGGGGCGGTCCAATCGTAACCGGTGACGTTCCACATCACAGGTTCCAAGCGCAGTTCGCGGGCAACGCGAAGTACGGCCGGACGGCGTCCCCCGAAGGGAGGACGAAAAAGATTTGAGCATTCCCCGATCGCATCCTGCAATGCGGCGCGACATTCGGAGAGTTGCTGTCTGATTTCGGTTTCGCTTTTGAACGTGAGCAACGGATGAGTGAAGGTGTGATTGCCCACGACGTGGCCTGCCCCGATGATTTCGCGGGCGATTTGCGGACCTTGCCGCACGTAGCGACCGATGAGAAAAAAAGTTGACGGAACAGAGTGTTTGGAAAGGACGTCGAGCAAGCGCAGGGTGTGCGGGTCGTTGGGACCATCGTCGAAGGTGAGGGCGATCTGGCGCGAGCCGCGAGGAAGGCCGGAGAAGGTTCGCCCATACCATTGTCCCGTGGGCGCCATGGACTGGTAGCCGGCAGCGAGAGCAGCCGCGGTGGAGACAGCGCCGGTGATGGCGAGCGCGAGCATGTGGGGGATTCTAATGGATTTTCGATTTTCCGATTGCCAATTGAAAACCGCGACTTCACGTAACTGGAAATTGGAAATTGTCAATCGAAGCTCGTCTGTTAACTCTTCCCGCAATTGCCACTCGGCTCCATCCGAGATATTCTGCCAATTCCTAAATATTTCGAGCCCATGGCGAATCTTTTCGAGCTTCCCCGTTACATTGCAGTAGAAGGCCCCATTCGAGTGGGGAAGAGCACGCTGGCCCGCATTCTGGCGGAGCGCCTGAATGCGCAGCGGGTGATCGAGCCGGAGTCCAATCCTTTCCTCGGGGCCTTTTATGAAGGCGAACGCGGGGCGGCGTTCCAGGCCCAGTTTGCATTTCTGGTGCGGCGCTTCGAGCAGTTGCAGGCACTGGACCTGGGTCCGAGTTCACAGAAGACGGTGGTGTCCGATTACATCATCGAAAAAGATAAGCTGTTTGCCTGCCTGAACCTGACTGACCAGGAACTGGATACCTATAATCGCTACTACAATCACTTCCGCGAGCAGTTGCCGACGCCGGATCTTGTGATCTATTTGCAGGCTTCGCCTGAGGTGCTCAAGAGACGGCTGAAAAAAAAGAATGCACCGGGCGAACGGGCGGTGAGCGATGAATATCTGGAAGAAGTGGTGAAGGCGTACGAACACTTCTTTTTTCACTACACCTCTTCGGACCTGCTGATCGTGAATACGTCCGATATTGATTTTGTCGACCGCAATGAAGATTTGCAGGAGCTGTTGCGGAAGGTGACGGAACCGATCAAGGGAACGCAATATTTCTTGCCGCTGGGGGGGCAGGAGGCGGTGGGGGCGTAAAACAGCCGTTGGCCCATTCGTCGTTGGTCGCTGCCTTCTGAATGCGAGCGCTTTTATGGAAGAGATTGGCCTCGGCGGCGAGGCAGTTGGGAGGTGAATCGGAAACTTCCACGCTTCACCTCTCATATCGCGGCAGCGGATACACCGATAGCGACTTTCCGAGCTGGGAAAATTCTGGGTCTGCGGTGACTAGCCACGCGCCGCTCTCGATGGCGAGTTCGGCTGCGAAGGCGTCGGCGTAGCCGAGGCCGTGCTTCTGCTTCAGTGCGGAGGCGCGAGATGCACGTTCGCGGTCGACGCCGATGACGGCTATGGGCAATTCGAGCAATCTGGCTTCAGCGTTGCGGGCCATCGTCTCGCCGTGCCGTCTCCATGCGGTGTAGAAAACTTCCCCCCAGTTCACAGCCGACATCAGAAGTGGTAAATCCTGACGCACGGCTTCCTCGACGAGGCGCTCGATCTTTCCGGCTGTGCTCTTGCGGTCCTCGAAGAAGCCGATCAAGGCGTTGGCATCGAGCACATATCGCCGCGCGCTCCCACGAGAGAAGGGAGAGGACATTCTTTACTCCCCTCGGCGTTCGCGCTCGCGTTCCCGCTCAGCCAGGTGTTCCTCAAACATGGAAGGCTCGCCGGGTTTGGGCTTGAGAAATCCTCGGATTTCGCTCAGTCGGTTTTTGGTTAGCGGTGTCAATACTAATCTGCCTTGGTCCTCGGTCCAAGTTGCGGGAGTGCCTTTTCCCAGACCGAATTGCAAGCGCAGCTCGGCGGGGATCACCACCTGGCCTTTTGAACTAATCACGGTTCGGTAGCTTGCCATGGGTTCATCTTACTATAATGTAAGACACTAGTGAATCATCTTACTGGGAGGTGTTCGCTCCCCAAAAGCTTCCTTGCAATTGCCATCGACGAAAGTGCCTTTTTGCGGCTACAATAAGCCTCAGCATCAGCGTAGATGCGTACAGGCTCTATCCGGCCGAGCCGGAGGGGCACTGGAGGACACAGTGAGTCTTACCCCGATTGGCGAACCTCGCCATAAGATCACGACCGCGTCTCTGCGGGAACAGAAACTGCAACATCAACCAATCAGCTGCCTTACGGCTTACGACTACGCCACTGCCCGCCTAGTGGACGAGGCTGGAATCGAAATGATTCTAGTGGGCGATTCCCTGGCCCAAACGATGCTGGGCTACGAGAACACGCTTTCTGTGACGGTGGATGAGATGCTGCACCATGTGAAGGCGGTGCGGCGCGGCACGAACAATGCGCTGCTGCTGGCGGACATGCCCTACGGGTCCTATCAGATCGACTCCAAAACCGCGCTAAGTAATGCCCTGCGCTTTGTGAAAGAAGGAGGCGCGGAAGTGGTGAAGATCGAAGGCGGGGAAAAGCGCGCCGATTTGATTCGCGGGATCATCGACGCCGAAATCCCTGTGGCTGGCCACATTGGGCTGACGCCGCAGTCGGTGAACGTGATGGGCGGGTACAAAGTGCAGGGGAAAGACATGGGCGGCATCGAGCAATTGATGCGCGATGCGGTGGCGCTGGACGGTGCGGGCGTGGCCTGCCTGTTTCTGGAGGGTATTCCACGAGAAGTGGCGGCGATGATTACGGCGGAGGTTAGCACGCCGACGATCGGGATTGGCGCTGGCCCGGAGTGCGATGGGCAGGTACTGGTTTTCCACGACATCATGAATTTGACATTTGGGCATCCGGCAAAATTTGTGCGGCGGTACGGCGACGCCGCGGCGTTGATCACCAACGCGGTGCAAGCATTTCGCGCCGATGTGAAGTCATTGCAGTATCCAGCGGATGAAGAGTCCTATCATCTGCCGAGGGAAACGAGGGCCGGGTTGGATACGGTGTTGGCGCGGAAGCGAGCGATGCGGCGGTAAGAGTCCTAGCCACGGATTTACGCGGATGTCACGGATGGGGCCGCCCTTAAGCGGTTCGACAAAAACTTCCGTGATGGTGCTAGCCTAATGGAAAGGGAGGAGGTTTCTATGCCATTCCCAGCGTTTTTTCTTCCATTCTTCGGCTTTGGCTTTGTGATGTATTTCCTTCCGTCGATCATTGCTCTGGCACGAAACAAACGTGACCTTACGGCGATCGTGCTGCTGAACTTTTTTCTGGGTTGGACGATGATTGCTTGGATTGTTGCGTTGGTATGGGCGGTGAAGACCGATGTTCCCATGGTGGTGCGGTGAGTGTTTCCGCCGTTGACGGCAGAGATTGGCCAGCCCGGGCGGCCGCAGTCCTGTCCTTGCTTTTGATGGTGAGTTGTTCGGTTGTGGCTTGCTCGGAAAAGAAGGCGCACGCGCCGCCGGACGCTGTCGCTTTGCTGCAGGCCGTTGCTCCGGCGGATCCGGCGAAGTTTCCATCGCTGCAAGAGACCAAGCACTGGAGCAATCCGTACCTGGTGATTCGGCCATCGTCGGTCGGATTGCTGACGGGGATTGCAGCGAATGAAGAGGAGATACTGAAGCCGGAGGAGGTTTTGGGAGCGTTGGCGCAGTTGCCGGGATCGGCGTGGCCCTACGGGCGGGCGGTTGCGATCCTGGTGGATGGGAATGCGATTCGAGCAGAACAGGACAAGATCGCGCTTCGCCGAAATCGGGGAGTAGTGGCAGGGGAATTACAGAACGCACACGTGGCCATTCACTGGATTCCTTCCTCTTGAACGTCGTCCAACCCAAATGAAAATCTGTAGAAGCATCGAAGACATGGGTTCGGCGTGTCGTGATGCGCGCCGAGCCGGCAAACGGTTGGGATTCGTGCCCACCATGGGAGCGCTGCATGAAGGCCACTTATCGCTGATAAGGGCGGCTCGGGCTGCCTGCGAGGTTATTGCAGCTTCGATTTTTATAAATCCTACGCAGTTTGGGCCGACAGAGGATTTGGCGAAGTATCCGCGGACGTTCGATCGCGACCGGGGGCTTCTGGAAAAAGAGGGGGTGGAATTCCTTTTCGCTCCTTCGGTGGAAGAAATGTTTCCGGCAGGAGGAGTGACCTGGGTGGAGGTGGAGGGAATGAGTAACAAGCTAGACGGGCGTTCCCGGCCAGGACACTTTCGCGGAGTCACCACGGTGGTATCCAAGCTGTTTCACGTGGTGGAGCCGGACGTGGCGTTCTTCGGGCAGAAGGACGCGGCGCAGGTTGCAATCATTCGACGAATGGTGCGCGACCTGAATTTTCCAGTGAAGATTGTGGCGTGCCCGATTGTGCGGGAGGCCGACGGACTGGCCATGAGTTCGCGCAATCTTTATCTCGATCGGCAACAGCGCAATCAGGCGCTCGCGTTGCATCGTTCTCTGGTGCGGGTGAAAAAGTTGTGGGAGGGTGGAGAACGTAGTGCTGAGAAGCTGGTGGTCGCGGGTGGAGAAGAAATTGCGAAAGAGAAATTGGTGCGTCTCGACTACTTCGAAATCGTGGATCCCGATAGCCTGGATCCGGTGCAGACTGTCAGCTCCGGGGCGATGGCAGTGGTTGCCGCATTTGTAGGGACGACAAGGATCATTGATAACCTGTTGCTTTAGGGGCGGCGGCTAATTCCGTCCCGACGGGACTCGTTCATATTTACCGGATCTCTACCCCGCACTTACGTGGGGGGCTATCGCATACCGCCCCTGTGCGGGCTGGAACATACCGCCGCGCTCGGGGATGGAACGCGATGGCGTCCAGCTTTTTTCATGTCCACCTCTTTTTGCGCCTGGTTCCACCGTTGCTTGAGACTTAGCGGGTCGGCCGGGCCTTGTCGGATTGGGAGATCGCCGCAGAAGTGGTCTGAGGGGCAAGCCGCTGCGTTACCAGGCTTCGGATGTGCGACCAAAGGTTGGGGTCGCATTCGCTCTGCATGTGGCCAGGGGTGAAGACTCGGTACCACCAGGAGGCTTGCGGACAGGCGACCGGGGCTTTCTTGTAATCCATGCGATAGTTGCCGAGGATCTCCGTGCGGGCGGCATCGGCAGCCACAATTTGCCGACGGCCATGCACAATGCCTTGGGTCTGGTAAAAGTTCACGGCTTCGGCGACATTGTCAGGTATAACGGAATCGTTTTGCCACCACTTGGCGACGCTATCGACCTGTATGGTCAGGGAAACCGGAATCCCCAGGCGCTGTAAATCGCGCGCCAGTAGCACTGCTGCGGCTGCTCCCCAACTGTGGCCGAAGAGGACGATCCGCGCGCCTGCTTTTTCCTCCGAGCTAAGAACACCGTCGTGGTTGCCGTCGAGCAGTCGCAGGACGGTATCATAGGCGATTTTCCTGCGACGGTTCTCAAAAACCTGAACATAAGTGCCGTTGGGAACCGCGCGCCGGATTTGCTGCGCAAGGATCACGGGGCCATGATGCGGGTTCTCATGGCTGACAAAACCACCCACGAATCCTATGACTATGGCGGATGGAACTGAAGTTGACGGGGGCTTGGGGACGACGGTATCTAATGCGCCGGCGACAGCCGGCAGAGTGACCCCGAAAATCATTAATAATACGATGACTGCGAAGCGAGATGAGGTAACCGTGCGCAAGAAAACCCTTTTCACTGGTGAGATGACTCGATTCGTTGGAGGGATGCCGACGAAGGATGAACCAGGCGGCGGCACTCACAACAAGGGAGGCCGGGCAAAACAGGCTTGACCGGTGCGATTCGGGTATCTAACCCGACTGCCAGTCTACACCCGTTGTCAAGAAGCAGAGGCTTTTACTACTTCAACGATGGGCAGTGGGGGGAAGGTGTGCAGGAAATCGAGGCGGCTGCGTGAGGCCTTGGCTCCGGCGGACTGCAATGCCGCCACGTACTTAGCGGTGTTCTTGAAATCGGCAATGACGGCCGTGCCTCCGGGCTTGAGCACACGGATAATCTCACGGCAGGCCCGGTCGCGTCCTTCGCGGCTGGGGATATTGTGCAGGCAGAGGTTGGCGAGGACTACATCGAAGCTCGCGTCGGGAAACTGCATCGCGGTGGCGTCGTCGCTTTTCACCTCGACCCGGTCGGAAACTCCTTCGAGTTCCACGTTGCGCAAAGTCTTATCCCGTGAGTTTCCGGAGAGATCGCCCTTGCTCCAAATGTCGATGCCGATTGCTTTCCCGGTGCTCAGCCTTTTGGCGGCGCCGATCATGAGCAGGCCGCGGCCGGTGCCGACGTCGAGAACGATTTCGTTCCCCGTCCAGTTTACTCGACCGAGCATCCGGTCGCGAGGGCGGAACTTCCCTACCTGGGCGTAAAAAATGATCGCCCCGCCTTCGAGCAGGCAGGCGGCACCGGTCCACATGGCCGTCGGCCGGAGCATAAAGCTTACGGAACCAAGCGTGACCAGGGGCAGGAAGCGCGCCAGTACGAAGAGTGCGACCCCGATGACGAAAAGGTTGCGAATGACACCGGGAGCGTCAATGCCGTAGTCGGTTTTGGCGGGGTGCATGGACAGTGAGGCGAATTGTAACTGAAATCCGGCGGTGGCCAGTCAACGCATAGCCTTGGTGCCGGAAACGAAGGTGTTTCCTGCCAACACGTACCGCAGCGGCCATTCGGTCGCCTGCCGGATGCCGATGCGCGGCGTGATCCGGATGTTTCTTGCGCGAAAACCTTCTTCTCCTATCCACAACCCGGAATCGGGCGAGGTAAGGTCGCATCCGTGATCGCGGGCACGAGTGATGCCGAAGGCTTCGGCCAGTCGTCCCGGGCCACTGGTGAGCCGAATCAGGTCGCGAGGGTTTTGGAGAGCGATATCTCGGGCGCGAGCCATCTGCTCGATGCCCAGCAGGGGTTCGAGGGCGCGGAAGAGAACAGAGCCCGCTTTCCCTTCGCGCTCACAGGAGACGTTCAGGCAGTAGTGATTGCCGTAGATGAAATAAACGTAGGCAAAGCCGGGAGGTCCGAACAAGACCGAGGTGCGGGCGGTATTGCCGGCAGCGGCGTGGGCCGCGGGATCGTTCTGCCCCAAGTAGGCTTCGACTTCAACGATACGTGCGGCCAGGCGGAGCTCGCCGTGATCGCGCACAAGTACCTTACCCAGGAGTTCGCGGGCGACGGAGCGTGGATTGCGGGCGAAGAAAGCGCGATTGAGCGGGCGGATGGATCGGGTTGGGAGAGGCGTCGACAGGGGGGCAGAAGGCTGAAGCATCATAAAAAGTACGACCACAGGGGCTGAAGTCCGAAATTTATAAGGAGCGGTTTGCGCCGCGCTGAAGGGCCGCTCTTCAAACGTTGCCCCAAGCCTTAATGCCGCAACTGCCGGGATACAAATCCGCCAGTATGGACCGTCCTTGCACCTCGGGCGGTCAGGCTACGCCCGCGCCTTTGGCCGATTCTTTCAGGTACGCGAGGACTTCCACCGCATGGCCTTCGGGCTTAACTTTGGGGAAGATGTGCTGGATTTTGCCGTCGGGTGCAATGACGAACGTAGTCCGGGCGATGCCCATCACTTTCTTGCCGTACATATTTTTTTCCTGGACGACGCCATAGGCGTTGGCGACTTTCTTGTCGGCATCGGCGAGCAAGGTAAAGGGTAGCTTGAATTTGTCCTGGAATTTTTTCTGTGTCTTGGGGGTGTCAGGGGAGATGCCGAGCAGAACGGCGCCGGTCTTTTGAATTTGCTTATACGTATCGCGGAAGGCACAGGCCTCCACGGTACAGCCGGGAGTATCGGCGCGAGGATAGAAATAGAGCACCACGACTTTGCCGCGCAGATCTCTTAGGGAAAGCTGCTTGTCGTTCTCGTCCTGCAAAGTAAACTCAGGGGCCTTATCATTGAGATTGATATTCATGAGCATCTCGTTTCCAGGGGGAAGAGTTTTGAAGGCAGCGTCCTTAATCTCAGTATTGGCAAAGCCGAGGCCGGGACGGAGGGTCTTCACAAACTCCTTATACCGCAGATTGGCAGTGTTCGTCATTGGCCTGATCCTGCTTTTCGCAATGGCGGGCTTGACACAGTGTGTGGCGCAAGGCGCGCGACCACAGATTACGCCACAGAGAAACAAGCCCCAGGAAAACAAGAAGCCTAAGAAAGGGAAAGAGCCGCGAGCGTTGGGAGTTCTCGAAGTGAACGGCGGCAAGGGAACACTGATTCCGGTGGCGATTTTGATCGACGGCGAGTTTTATGATGCCAGCGCCTACAAAGCGGACCCCATACCGATGGCGCTGGAATGGGGCACCGTGTATGAGGCGGAGCAGTCCGGAGACTCAAAGGGATTGTTCACGGTGAATGGAGCGCTGCACAGCAAGAGCCCGGGCAGCGCGCACCCCTGGGTGGGCACGGGAACGTACTTGCCGCGTGGCTCTGAGGTTGCGAAAACCAGCCACAAAGCTGAGGACGTTCCTGTGGGGTTGGATAACAGCGGCGATGAGCCACCGCGCTTGACGAGAAAGGACGCATCGAAGCCGGCGGCTGCACCCGATGCGAGTTCCACTCCTGCTCCCAGCGGTTCAGGATCAGCAGACAAGCCCGGAGCAACGGCTCCGGCATCGTCGCAGCCGGCGGGCGGTTCGTCGACAGGTTCGACGACGACGGGTTCTACATCCGGGCAGCAAACGCCGAAGGCGACGAACCCGCCTGCTCCTGAGAAGCCTGCGGATGGGCATTCCACGCCAGTTGCAGCACCAGCGTCGCAGACATCGTCCAGCGAATCATCCTCCGGCAAATCGTCCTCCGGCGAATCAGGGGACAACTACTATCGTCCCACCTTGAGGCGCGGCAAGCCGACAACGGCGGCGCCATCGGACGAAGATGAGACGGTTGCGAAGAAGGGTGGTAAGACTGACTCTGCGGCTTCCGCTGGTGCGGCCAGTGCGAGTCCGCCACAAATGGTGGCGGCAATTTCCGATGCGCTAGGACCCGATCCGCAATCCTATAAATTTTTCTGGAAGACGGGCGAAGAGGAAGAGCGACGTAATCAGATGTTGGCCCTGGCGGCCGATGAAGTGAGGGCCTATGCTGCGGCGCTATTGAAAAATCAGATTCCGGCTCGGCCGGTTGCGCCTAAATCGGGCGCGGTCGGCCATAAGGCGGCGGCCAAGCAGGCGCAGCCCGTGTTTGAGAATGTTCAATTTCATGGATTCGATGTTTGGCTTACGAGCCAACCGGTGATGATTCTAAGCGCGGAAGCGCACATCCCGGGTGCGACGGAAGTGAACGCTGCAGCGGAGCCTTACAGCGTTATGCTGGTGGCGAAAACAGACATCTATGGCAATTTGCGCAAACTGTTTTCCGGCATCACTGACAAGTTTCATCTCGACGTGACACCGCGCCTGGAATTGATCGATGTTGTGGATGCGGATGGAGATGGCCGCGGAGAATTGCTGTTTCGCGAGAGTTCGGATGCGGGCAGCGGATACCTAATTTATCGCGCTACAGCGGACAAGCTGTGGAAGATGTTTGACAGTTTGCATGCGGAGTAGCTGAAACCCAGTTCCTAGTCTCCGATTCTCAGTGAAGGCGATTCCTGGGACTGAGGACACTCTTCTTTAGGTTTCGATGCCTACGTGGCAGACACGGCCGACGAGGTAGTCGGAGGTAGATTTGCCATCTTCTATGGTCAGGATGTCGACTGGATAGGCCTGGTTGTGGGGCCGCAGAATCAGATGATTTCCGGCGGTTTCCACATACTTAACGGTGCAGGTTCCATCCTTGAGGACGGCGTACATGTTGAACTCACCCTTGCGATAGGGCTTGAGGGAATTGTAATGGCGGTCGATCAACAGCGTGGCGCCGGGAAGCAGACGCGGATACATGCTCATGCCTTCGCGGCCGTCGACTTTGATGACTACGAAGCGTTCCCATCCCTCACGGGCGCCTTCGATTTCCGGTTTTAACTTCTTTAGAAGAGTTTTCTTGAACTTCAGGATCTCCCGCACGTTCATGCTGGTGACGAGGGGTTGAGTGGCGGCGATGGTTCCCTCGATGAGAAGCACGTTCTGAAACTCGTCATCGCTGGGTGGCAGGATGGATGCGCGCTTATTGACCTCTGAGGGATCAAGAAGATCGAGTACGGAAAGATGCTGAACGGCCAGGACGCGGTCCATGCCCTCAAGGCTGAGGCCACGCTTGCGATTCAGAAAATTGGAGATGTGGGCCTGCTTGAAGCCGGTTTGTTGTGCCAGGCGGAGGCCGGTGAGGTCGCCTTCCTCAATGCGCTCCCAGAGAGTATCGCGTAGATTGTCCTGCAGAACGCGGAACTTCATGACGGGGAGTATACCACGGTTGCTATAGCTTAATGCTAATCAATAATTATTTCAACAGCCTATTTAGTATAACGATGTAGGGCGCTGAAAAGTGCGCCCTTCGTGTTTTTTGGACGGAAATCGGAAAGTGACGCATGGCGCTCTTGTGTTCTCGCGAATATCTGGCTCGGAGTCGCCTTACGTTCAGGGTCGCTTTTGCTTTGGGGGTGTGCGGCGGGGCATGAAGAAAGGAACAAGTCAGACAAGGGGAAGAGCTAGGGCGCAAGGAAAGGCTAAAGCGAAGACCAACGCGAAGACCAAGAGGACTGATAAAGAAGGTGCTACAGAAAAAGGTCCGGAGAAGATCGCAGGAGAAAGGCTGCAGCCGGTCGATTTCGTGGAAGTGCGAAAAGATATCGCGGTGGAAAGCGCTGCGAAAAATATTTTGGCGGCAGTGATCGAGCAGGCCAAGGGCGGCCATTGGGTGCGGCAAAATATTTGTTTGAGGCCGTAGGACTGTACCCGACGAGCGCTGAGACAGCATCGGGGCCGGAGGGTTCGCTGGCGCATACATTGCTGAAGCGGTTGGGATTGCCGACCGATCCGTGGATTGGTGACGAAGATGGAGGTCCGGTTTGAGGTTGATCGTGAGAGTAAGCTGGCCATTCGGCGGGAGTTTTGGCCGCGAATTCGGCTTCGGCGAACCGAAGACCATCGACGAAGCAGAGCAGACGACACGACAAAACGAAAATCGCAGGGATGCCGTAAAATGAACCGAAGCTACGATCGGGGAAAGAGGGGTCGTCCCGATGCGCTAGCGATTTCGCCGCGGGTCGGGTCCGGCAGAAAAACCCCGAAGGCGATGGCGGCGAAGGCATTTTCGGTCGACTGGTTCTCTCGAAGCAATCCAGCGGATAGAAAGGTCCGCGCTGCACGACGCAAAATGGGAATGGACATAACGTGGGTAACCGATCGGATTGCGGTCGGAGGCGGAATCTGGACGGCGGAGAATATGGCGTCGATATCCCGTTCCGGGATCACGCACATCATTGATATGCAGATTGAGTTTGACGACACGCCGCTGGCGGGGCCGCACCGAATCGCGGTTTGCTGGAATCCGGTGGACGACGATTTCGAACCGAAGCCTCCTGAAGTGTTTGCTCGGGGCGTGGACTTTGCCATGGCGGCGCTGGAACAGGATGGAGCGAAATTGTATGTCCATTGCGCGGCGGGAGTGCACAGGGCGCCGATGATGACCCTGGCGTTGTTGGGAGTGATGGGCTGGACGGTCGAGGATGGCATGGATCTGATTGAGGGGCGAAGGCCGGTGGCAGACTTTGCGGACGTTTACGTGCGAAGCGTAGAGAATTTTCTGCAGGGACGAGAGAGAATGAGAGTTCGACTGCTTTAGAAGGAAGTATGTTTCAGATATACCGCCCCACGGGGCGGCTTTTTATTTGGTGCTGCCGGCATGGGTTGGGCGGTCGGTAGCGCGTGAAGCTTCCGCGATAGAACCAGAGATGCCACAAGTCACCCCGACGAGAAGCCGCGCGTGGCAGAGCCCGCGCCGCACCTAATCGCTTCAACCTGGTGCAAGCAACCCCCATCTACGAGCAATCAAGCTTCGGTTTGACGAGACTAGCCGATTTCTTCACTCCAATTTTCCAGCGTCTTTTTCACCAGCGCCATGCACTGGTCGGCGACTGCACCGTCGATGAGACGGTGATCGTAGCCGAGCGTGAGATGGACGACGGAACGAATGGCGATCGAATCGTTGCCTTCTTTGTCCGTGACCACCAATGGCTGCTTGGTGATGCCGCCCACGCCCATGATGGCGGAGTTAGGCTGATTAATGATGGGCAAGCCGAAGACGGCGCCGAACTGGCCGGGGTTGGTGACGGTGAAAGTGGAGCCCTCGACCTCCTCGGGCTTAAGCTTCTTGTTGCGCGCACGCTCGCCAAGATCGGTTATGCCGCGCTGCAGGCCGAGAAAGTTGAGGTCTCCAGCATTCTTTAGCACCGGCACGATGAGCCCCCAGTCGAGAGCGACCGCAACGCCGATGTTGATTTGCCGATGATAGTGAATATTGTCGCCTTCGAGGGCGGCATTGAGGATCGGCCACTGCTGAAGAGCGATGATGGCAGCGCGCACGAAAAACGGCATGAAAGTGAGTCGTACGCCGTGGCGCTGCTCGAATCCGTTCTTGTGTTGGGCACGCAGATGAACGATGCGCGTGAAGTCTACTTCGTACATGCAGTGGACGTGCGCGCTGGTACGGCGGGACTCGATCATGCGCTGGGCGATGATCTTGCG
Source organism: Candidatus Sulfotelmatobacter sp. (assembly GCA_049515395.1). Classification (GTDB taxonomy): domain Bacteria; phylum Acidobacteriota; class Terriglobia; order Terriglobales; family Acidobacteriaceae; genus Sulfotelmatobacter. Next base: position 36,786 of record JBEKUD010000030.1, read on the forward strand.
CATGTTCGTCATGGGAACGAGATCCCCGGGATAAGGAGCGGGAGCGGGCGCAGGCCGCGAAGACGGGCCTGATGGTGCGGACGCAGCTGGGCTCGGTGCGGCAGAAGCGGCGGCGGCTGGCGCCGAAGATTGAGTGTCGATGAACGAGAGGATGTCCTGCTTGGTGATGCGACCGCCGAGGCCAGTACCAGTAATCCGCGAGAGCGCAATTCCGTGCTCGCGGGCGATCTTGCGCACCAGGGGCGAAGAGCGGGCTTCTTCCTCGTCGGGTGATACTGCCGCCGGAGAATCGCCGGCAGCGGACGCGGCTGTCGTTGGCGCGGTCCCCTGCTTTTCCTCTTTCTCCGGAACTTCTTTCTTCGCCGCAGCTGGTTTTTCTGGAACCGCGGCAGCGGGCACCGGCTTGGCCGGAGCGGCAGCGGCTTCGCCGTCGGCGGAGATGATGCCAACGATCGTATTGACGCCAACCGTTGCCCCTTCCGCTACTTTGATCTCCCGCAACACGCCGGAAGCAGGTGCTGGAATTTCGGCGTCCACTTTGTCGGTGGAGATTTCGAAGAGAGGTTCGTCGCGCTGAACTTTGTCGCCAGGCTTCTTTAGCCACTTGGTAATGGTTCCCTCGACGATGGATTCGCCCATCTGGGGCATGATGATGTCAGTCGGCATGATTTCCTTCCACAAGGCCAACGGTTCCCGACCGAGGGCCAGATGCAATCGAGTATTATAGCGGTCGCGATAGGCAACTCTTAAAAGTCGTGGACTACGAGCGAACTCTAGTCGTGTTTGTGTTCCTCTTTACTGTCTTCGCCGGCCGGGGCGGCTGTGCCAAAGTTAGTCTTCCAATAAGACTGAACCGCAGGTGGCAGCTTTTCCATATGCGACAGGAGACTGGCGATCTTCCATATGTCCTGCTCGGTCAGGGTCTTATCCCAAGCGGGCATCCCGGTGTAGCGTACGCCGGTGCGGATGGTGTAGAAGAGGTGCCACTCGGGATCGTCGGGCGGATCAGAGACAAGATTCGGAGCAGGCGGATAAAAAGAGTTACCCAGGGACGCGGGCTTGCGGTCGAGACCGCCATGGCAGACGGCGCAGTTCATGGTATAGAGCTTCATGCCATCTTCGAAGTTCTGATCGGTAGGAGGCAAAGGGTTGGTGATGTGGGGAGCGTGGCGCTCCATGGAAGCGTCCACAGCCGCCATGGCGATGCGGCGCTCGATGCGCGCGGGGGCAACATTCGCATTTGTGGGTATAAATCCCAGCATGGCGAGGCCGAGGCCGCCCAGAATCAACACGAGAATAGTGACGACCACACCGAGAACGAATTTTCCCATGGCTTCTTCTCCGGAGGGACTATTGTGGCAGATGGCGTGGCGCGGCGCTAGTTCGGATCGACCGGACGGCTTTGCCTCAGAACGCTTTCAATCGGCGAGCTTCTCGAAGGACATCGCTTACCTTTGGCAAATAGTGCTCTTCCTGTGGTGGCGAGAACGGGACGGCAGAGTCGAGGCCGGCGATGCGGACGATGGGCCCGTCGAGATCGTCGAAGGCTTCTTCGTTGATGATGGCGGCGATCTCGCCGGCTAAGCCGCCGGTGCGTGAGTGCTCGTGCAGGATGATCACCTTATTTGTCTTTTTGACGGTCTGCGCGATGGCTTCGCGATCAAGCGGCGAGACGGTACGCAGATCGAGGATTTCAAGATCGATTCCCTCTTTGCTCAGAATATCGGCGGCCTCCAGCGCGGTGTGGACCATGGCAGCGTAAGTAATGACGCTCAGGTTGCGGCCTTCGCGGGCCAGGCGTGCTTTGCCGATAGGGACGAGGTAATCTTCCGACGGAACTTCACCCTTGATGCGCCGATAAAGATATTTGTGCTCGAAAAAGATGCACGGGTTGTTGTCGCGGATGGCGGCTTTGATCAGGCCCTTCGCGTCATAAGGGGTGGCGGGACAGATCACTTTCAGGCCGGGATTGTGGACGAACCACATTTCGGGATTCTGCGAGTGGAACGGGCCGCCGTGAACGTATCCGCCGCTGGGCCCCCGCAGGACGAGTGGAGCAGGCGCGCCCCAGAGATAATGCGTCTTCGCAACCATGTTGGAAATCTGGTTGAAGGCGCAGCCAATGAAATCCATAAACTGGAACTCGGCGACGGGGCGCATGCCGGTGAGCGATGCTCCGAAAGCCGCGCCCACGATGGCGGACTCGGCGATGGGAGTGTCGATGACGCGCTCGGGGCCGAAGCGGTCGATGAAACCGTCGGTGACTTTGAAGGCGCCTCCGTAAATGCCGATGTCTTCGCCCAGGCAGAAGACGGTTGGATCGCGGTCCATTTCTTCCCAGATTCCCTGGCGGATGGCTTCGAGGTAAGTGAGTTGCATAGGGTCAGATGTAGAGTTGCTGCGGCTAACAAATTACAGCAACGCGGCCTATTTCAAATGTACGGCTGCCTCGGTTTGCTTAAAGCTGCCGCTCCTTTTCTTTAACTTCGGCATCCCGTACTTCGGCTTGATTTCGTGGCAGCCGTCTTCGCAGAAGACGCCACCTTCGGCTGACTCCGGCGTTGGCATCGGAGAGTTTACCGCGATTTCACGTTCCGCCTCGATCACCCGCTCCACCTCTGAAATCAAGTCGGCATTCTCTTTCGGCGTCAGCCATTTCTTTTCTTTCACCAGATAATTCTCGAATCGCACGATTGGGTCGCGCTTCTTCCAGAAGTCGAACATCGCCTTGGGCACGTACGAGGCGGCATCGTGGATGGCGTGGCCTTTCATGCGCATCATTTTGGCTTCGATCAGCGTGGGGCCTTCGCCGTGGTGGGCGCGCTCAACGGCGTCACGAGCGGCATCGTAGACCTGGCAGGCGTCGGTGCCGTCGACGATCACGCCGGGGATGCCGTACCCGATGGCGCGTTCGGCAAGATCTTTGCACCGATATTGCATTTCTGAAGGCGTGGAGTAGGCCCAGAGATTGCTTTCGACGAGGAGAACGAGACCAAGATTCTGCACGGCGGCGAAGTTGATGCCTTCGTAGGTGACGCCGGTGGACTGGCCGCCGTCGCCGATGTATGTCATCACGGCGAGGTTGCGGCCCTGAAGGCGCGCGCCGAGTGCTACGCCCGCCATCACTGGAATTAGATCGCCGAGCATGGAAATGGGCGAGACCATGTTGCGTTTCTCGACGTCGCCGAAGTGCGAGGTGCCGTCGCGGCCCTTCGTGGGCGAATCTGCCTTGGCCATGTACTGCATCATGGTATCGCTGGCGCCGAAACCACGGACCAGCAACGATCCCTGGTTCCGTATCATCGGCGCGAACCAGTCATCTTTGTCGAGCGCGTAGGCCGAGGCGCAGGAGCAGGCTTCCTGTCCGAGTCCAAAGTAAACTCCGCCAACGACCTTGCCTTGTTTGTAGAGATTTTCGAGCGCAACCTCCATTTTGCGGTTCAGCAGCATGTAGCGGTAAATCTCGACGCTCTGTTTCTTCTCGAGATACTTAGAGTCGCGGATCGGGAGAACGGGCGCATCGAGGTCGCCGGTGACCTCGTAGCGGACGTGTTCGGCGCCGTCTTTGCTCTTCTCCACCGTTCGTCGGACAGTAAAGGCGGGATGCTCAAGGCGGTAGTCCGGGATCGAGTAGGTTCGGAGGTGCTGTTCGGGAGAGCCCGTCGAGCGTCGCTCGACTCGACGGCCGGAGGCGGCCGTCCCCACACGACCATTGCGCGGATGGCTCCCATTGGAACTGGTTTTGGTCTTCGTCTTCTTGGTCCCCATGTGAAAGCGGCGCGAGAGCGCGATGTATTCATGGTAACGCGAGAGTGGGGGATTGGGCTAGCGCGGGCTGAGTGTTCGACGAGGGCTGTGGGATGAAAGCGCTACGCCCATGTCGTGTCGTCTTCTTTGTGCAGCTGGCGAAGTTCGACAGGAGGCTTCATGGGGATGCCAACGGTGCGGCTAAGGAGCGCGTCGAGAGTATCAACCCAAAGGATTTGGTTGGAGAAAACAGTACCGAAATTTCGGGAAATCGATTCGGCGACGGCCGTCAGTTCGAGTGAATGACCGAGTTCCTGCTGCATCGAGGCGACCGGCTTCGACGTGATGCCGCAGGGAATGATCAGGTTGAAGAAACTTAGGTCAGTGTTCACGTTGAGGGCGAAGCCATGCGAGGTGACGAAGCGGGAGACGTGGATGCCGATGGCGGCGATCTTCGCCTCGGTAGCTTCTTGATTTGTCCAAACACCAGTCAGACCTGGACTCCGCTTCGTTGGAATGGCGAAGTCGGCGCAGGTGCGAATCAAAACTTCTTCCAGGCGGCGCACAAACTCGACGGCGCCCAGGGTTTTGCGTTTGCCATCGGGTGCAGCGAAGCCGCGCAGGTCGAAGACGGGATAGCCGACGATCTGTCCGGGACCGTGGAAGGTAACGTCGCCACCTCGGTCGCATTCGAAAACCTCGACGCCGCGCTGGGCAAGGAGTTCAAGTGAGGCGGTCACGTTGGCAGCTTTCGCGTTGCGCCCGAGGGTGATGACCGGCGAATGTTCGAGCAGCAGTAGCACGTCGCCGATCTTCCCAGCTTTGCGCAGCTCGACCAGTTGTTGTTGCAGGCGCAGGCCCGTAGCGTAATCAACGGTGCCGAGTTGGAGAAGAGAGATCAAATTCCTTTTGCCGCGATTTACACGGATCCAAACCAAGGACACACCGCCACGGAAACCCCTAGGCATCGACGAAATTGCATCGGTCCTTCGCTTCGCTCAGGATGACAGCATTTAACTTTTGATCCGTGTGCATCCGTGCGATCCGTTGGGCATGAAGTTCATGCGTTAATCGCCATTCCGTACACGCTGTTCGACGCATCCAGCATAGCTTCAGCCAAAGTCGGATGCGCATGGATCGTCCACATCAAATCTTCTACCGTAGCCTCGAGCTCCATGGCGGCAACGGCTTCGGCGATCAGCTCGGTTGCCTGCGGACCGATGATGTGGACGCCCAAGATTTCCCCGTATTCGGCGTCCGAAACGATCTTGATGAAGCCTTCGTGCTGCCCCACGATGGAAGCTCGTGAATTCGCGGTGAAGGGGAACTTGCCGACCTTGATGTTGTATCCAGCCTCGCGGGCCTTCGTTTCGGTGAGCCCGACGCTGCCGATTTCAGGATAGCAATACGTGGCGCCTGGAATGTGCTCGGGATTAATCGGCTTGGCGGGCTTGCCAGCGATTTTCGCCACAGCGACCAGCGCTTCCATAGCCCCAACATGAGCCAGTTGCGGGGAGCCAAGAACAATGTCGCCCACAGCGTAGACGCCGGGTTCTGCAGTGTGCATCCAGGAGTCCACTTGGATAAAGCCACGCTCAGGTTTAATTTTCGTTTTTTCTAAACCGACATTTTCGGTGCGAGGCTTCCGCCCTACGGCGATCAGGATTTTTTCAGCCTCGATCTTCTGTGGCTTGCCATCCACCGAAATCGTCACCGCAATTCCGGCTTTTGTCCTCTCCACCCTTTCCACCTTCGCACCGGTGTGAAAGTTGATGCCGCGTTTACGGTAGACGCGAGACAATTCTTTGGAGACTTCTTCATCTTCAACAGGCACCAGTCGCGGCAGCATTTCCACAATCGTCACTTCGCATCCAAAAGAGCGATAAATGGAGGCGAACTCCACTCCCACCGCGCCAGCGCCAACAATGACGAGCGACTTCGGCATTTCTTTCAGACTGAGAATCTCAATGTTCGTGAGAACGCGATCATCAGCATCAAGGCCAGGCAACATGCGAGCCTCGGACCCGGTAGCAAGAAGGACATTCTTTGCCTTGAGTTGGCTGCTCTTGCCATCATTTGCGACTTCCACGGTAAGAATCCCGTTCTGCGCCGGACCCGTCAGCTTGCCATAGCCTTTTACGGTGTCGACCTTGTTCTTCTTCATCAGGAATTCCAAACCCTTAGCATGTTTTGCGACAATCTTCGACTTTCTTTCCTGTATGGCGGCCCAGTTCAGCTTGCGCGCATCCACGCCCTCAATGCCGAATTCTTTCGCGTCCTTGAGGTGGTCCCAGAGCTCAGCATTGAAGAGCAGCGCCTTGGTGGGAATACAACCCACGTGCAGGCAGGTTCCACCAAGGAACCCATCTTTTTCGATGAGAGCAGTTTTCAATCCGTACTGGCCGGCGCGGATCGCGGCCGTGTAACCGGCCGGACCACTGCCGATGATGGCGACGTCATAAACAGTTTCTGGCAAGGAAATACTCCTCACAGATGGATGATGGAGGGCAAACGAACGATTCTAGAACAGAGTAGGGAATGCGCCAAGCACGGTGTAGAGACGGTCAGAGACGGTAGTGGGCTATTTTGAATTTTAGAGGGGACCGAATCCAAGCATCACGATTCCAAGAGCTGATCTGTATTGATCAGCGTGCATTCGCAGTTTGAGCCTAAGATGGTTGTCACCGTCCAAGGAGGCATTTATGGGTGGTTGCCCTTTTCCAGAAATAGCCTGCACAATTTGCAGTAGGCCGCTTGACCTAAGGGTGGATCTGTCTACTGATGAAAACGGCAACGCAGTCCACGAGGATTGCTTTGTTAAACGGATAACGATCCATCCCAGCCGTCGTGGCAGTGCTTACGATGACTGACTAAATTCAAAACAGCCCACGATCACAGAGACGTGTCCAGAGACGGGATGGCGATGCGACACCGCATTCAGAGCTCGTAAACAGGAAAAGCCGCCGATTGGCGACTTTTCTGACGGATCTTTTTCTGACGGATCTTTGTGAGGTTAATTGCCTTCGTTGCTGGCGCGCTTCCAGGAGATCAACTCGCCAATGGTCGAACTGGTGCTCGACACAGGCTGCTTATAAGCTTCCACTTCGGACCGCGAAGCTTCCTCGCCCACTGCGCGGATGCTGAGTCCGACCTTCTTGTCTTCCGGGCTCATTTTGATGATCTTGAAATCGTGCTCCATGCCGGGTTCAAGGTGCAAAGGCTGTCCATTTCCATCCACCGCTTCAGATTTGTGGCATAGACCTTCCACGCCTTCCGCAATCTCCACGAATGCACCGAAAGCCGCTACCCGCAGCACTTTGCCACGCACCACATCGCCGACGTGATGGGTCTCGAAGAAAGTCTCCCAGACATCAGGCTGAAGCTGCTTCACGCCGAGCGACAATCGCCGCTTGTCCGGCTCGATGGCCAGAACCACCGCCTTGACCCGATCCCCCTTCTTCAGCACTTCCGAAGGATGCTTCACCCGCTTGGTCCAGCTCAGGTTGCTAACGTGTACCAGTCCGTCGATTCCATCTTCGATTTCGATAAAGGCGCCGAAATCGGTCAGGTTGCGTACGCGGCCCTCCACCGTCATGCCCACCGGATATTTGTCATGCAATGCGTCCCAGGGATTCGCCGCCAGTTGCCGCATGCCCAGCGAGATCCGGCGCTCGGTAGGATTTACATTCAGCACGACACAATCCACCTGATCCCCTACGTTCACCAGCTTGGAGGGATGCTTCATTCGCTTTGACCACGTCATTTCACTGACGTGGACCAGCCCTTCGATCCCTTGTTCCAGTTCCACAAAAGCGCCGTAATCGGTCACGCTGATCACGCGTCCGGATACGTGTGCGCCCACCGGATAGCGATGCTCTGCATCGAGCCACGGATCGGGCGTCAATTGCTTGAATCCCAGCGAGACGCGCTGCTTATCTTTGTCGTACTTCAGCACCTTCACCTGAATTTGGTCGCCAACATTCACCAGATCGCGTGGATGCGTCAGACGTCCCCAAGACATATCGGTGATGTGCAGCAGTCCATCCAACCCGCCAAGATCCACGAAAGCGCCGTATTCGGTAAGGTTCTTCACCACGCCGGTCAGCACCGAACCTTCGTCCAGGTGCTCCAGAGTCTTGCTGCGCTTTTCTGTCTGTTCCCCTTCGAGCAATTCCTTGCGCGAAACCACGATGTTGCCGCGCTTCTTGTTGAGCTTGATCACCGTCACTTCAAGCGTCTGGCCCTTCATTCCCTCGAGATTCCGAATCGGCCGCAGATCCACTTGCGAACCCGGCAGAAACGCCCTTGCCCCGAGAATATCGACCGTCAAGCCTCCCTTGGTGCGTTCAATGACCACCGCTTGGATCGGCCGTTTTTCGTTGTGAGCTTTTTCCACCTCGTCCCAGGCGTGAATGCGCGCCGCTTTTTGGTGCGAGAGGTTGACGTAACCTTCCTCCGTGTGCCCCTTCTCGCGCATCACATCGATTTCGTCGCCCGGCTTCACCTTCGGCTTGCCTTCGTGATCCAACACCTCCGAAAGCGGCAGCATTCCCTCCGATTTGGCGCCGACGTCGACGACAACATGAGTCGAGGTCAGCTTGAGCACCCTCCCCTTGATTACGCGGTCTTCGCCCACAGCCTCTTCGGTTTCCGTGGTGAAGCTTTCCAGCGCCGAGGCGAAATCTTCGCCCGCGTGTTTATCCTCGGAGGCGGCCGCCGCATGAGGAGCCTCTCCAACGAGGGCCGTTGGCGCTTGGTTTGATTCAGCCTGATGCTCCTGGTTCAGGGTTGCATCGGTCGGGTTCTGTTCCGTCAAGACCTGTTCGGTTGGGGTTTGCGGGGACGCCGTGGGTTCTGTTTCGGTGGCAACGGCGCTGTTTGATTCGGAGTTTTGAACGGTGGTGTGGTCGGACAAAGTCATGCCTCTCTGCTGAAACCTCGCACTCGGTGCGGGGAAGATGCGGGGCCTGCTTGGCGGACTGCTGGAGTGAGTCGTTTGGTTGTGGTGGGCTCACCCTGGCGAGTGAGCTTGGACAATCCCAGCTGCCGGACGTTTTACAGAAACCCGCGTCCAAAGGG
>JBEKUD010000031.1:0-45582 GCA_049515395.1 Candidatus Sulfotelmatobacter sp.
TGGAAATCTCGCAAAACCCGCGAGATTCCCACTTTGCCACAGCCTCGGCGGCTGCGGGAGATTAACCACAACCGGACATATCACGTGCTATGAAAACCGGACATTTTAACTTGCTACGGACACTGCACTTTAGGTCTATGAGTTAGCCGAAAAGGAGCGCGTCATCGATCGAACTGACAGCGCGGGCCGACCGGGAGGGGCCGCAGGTAATAACATCTGGGTAACTTGGCGGTGACAGTGCTGCCGACGATCGCCCTGTTCGGTATGGAGGAGGCGCAGCAGGCAGCTGGCACAGTGTCGCCGAGCCTTATCCGCTGTTGATAGACCAGAAAGATAGTTTGCCGAAGTTGGTCGGCGTAGAGTCCGGCACGGACCCGCCCGAGGGCGTCGGCGCTGGCCGGCGGCTGCGCAGCCATTGTTTCCAGAAGCGCGGGGCGGGGATTTGGGCCAAAGCGTTGAGGCTGGGCAGGCAGCGCCCAGAACATGACCAGAGCGGCTTTGCCCACGGCCGGGGTGGAACGACGCGGGTCCAGTCTGCGATCCCCCAGGGGCGCCACCAGCGTCGTGGAGAGGCAGAAGATCTTTTCGCCGTAGCTGATCAGGCGGCGGAGAACGGTTAGCGTTTCCTTTCTTGCAGTCGTTTCCACTCCAGTTCTGAAACTTCTTCGATGAGCTCCTGCATTTTGTGATAGTCACTGACGGCCTGCCGTACACGCTCCTGCCAGGCTTGCGGGACGCAGATCTGGCGCAGCTCTCCGTCCTGGCTCTGTACCAGGTACAAGGACTTGTGCAGTTGGCCGCGGGCGCAGCGGCAGTTGGGTTTGCCGCACTTGCCTAAGCGTTCCGACAGAGTGCCGCGAAGGAACCAGCGATGAGGGCGAGGCGAGCCAACTGGGAGCGAAAGTTGCGCTCGGCGGGGGAGAGTTTGGCGCGATGGAAATCGTCACGCATAGATACGGATAATTTTATACCTTATATATATACACTATGCAAGATTCACATGCGCAATACAACCGCAAAAATGAATGCGAATCTGCTCCTGAAAGAATGGAAGCTCAGAAAACGAATCCCATCAGGCGCTTCTCTCGGCTGCGAATTCAGCGTTGCGGAATTGCTGCGCGACGAGGGGAGAGGAGCTGGAACAGGGAAGAGGCCCACCTTTGCGAAAAGTGCAAAGATGGGTGCTTCCGCCCTGTGTCTGGCCCCTTGGAAGAGCGAGATAAGCCCCGGACGGCTGGCGACCTGTCGGCCTCGCGAGCTTACGAGCGAGATCCGGCCTGCGTGCCCTCTCTTCCACTCGTGGGTCACTTCACTTCGATGTCCATGCGCATCCAGGGATGGATACAGCACTCGAAATGATGTGTACCCTTCGACAAACCCGTGATCTGGACTTGGCTACCCTGAAGAAGCCGGGTCTTGGCCACTGCGACCCTCGAAAAACCTCCGGCACATTCGGGAACCGGTTCCTGCCCGGCATTGAGTTGCGGTATGAAGCCTCCGCCGAAGTTGGCTACCTCGGTGAAGGTGTGCGGCTCGCCCCCCTGGTCAACTACGCTGACAACAGTTCCTTGCTTGATCTTGAGCGTGTCCGGCTCGAAATCCCAATTGGGGTTCGGAGTTCCGGCCGCTGCTTCCGCAAACAAGTCGGACAATGTTGTGGAATATCCAAGGGCGATATTTTTGCAGAAGTCAGGCCCAAGCGCCGCATTAAAAGTGGTCGGATCGCATTCGTCCAGAGCAACGACCTGCGCGACGCGTGGTGAATCTTGATGTGATCCTTGGGCGTACTCTGGCTTTTCTTGGGCAAGCGCGAGCATCGCAACGGCGAGCGTCAAACCACCGCCGACTAGACAGAACTTCGCTGCAGTAGTTCTCATTGTGATCTTCTCCTTCGCTATTCAGGATTGTGCGCTCGCCACGGCACGGCTGACTCGCCCACCTGGCGGGCAGGGCCGGCTCGTACTCGAACGCCAGATTCCGTAGCGACTCTTGCTGGAAAGCTCGAAGGAGTCAATCCCTGACATCCCAATCAATCCCCAAAGTTTTCTCCACTGCCAAGTTGTTGAAGAGAAAAAGCGTTCTCCGCCCATGAGGACGGGGTTGCGGGAACCGGGAACTGTGATAGGCTTGCTGAGTTTTTGGGAGTCTCGCATGGCCAGTACCGCCCCAGTCACCCACCGGCTTCGGTTCGACGTTTTTGAACTGGATGTCCGGGCGGGTGAGCTGCGTAAACGTGGTATAAAGCTGCGCCTCCGAGGCCAACCACTGCAAATACTCGCGATATTGCTGGAACGCGCCGGCGATATCGTGACTCGCGAAGAACTTCAGACGCAAATCTGGCCTGCTAACACCTTCGTCGACTTCGACCATAGCCTTCACAATGCAATTGCACGCATTCGCGAAGTGCTGGACGATTCGCCCGAGAAACCGCGCTATATCGAAACCTTGCCGCGCCGAGGATACAGGTTCATTGCGCCGGTGGAGGGGGTTGGAATTCAGGTGCTGCAACCCTCTTCCGGAAGTGACCCAACCGGCGTAGCGCCGGTTCCTCTAACTCGAACCAAGTCTGCCGCTGCCCTGGCCCTCACACTGATAGCGGTCGTTGCCATCGGGGTGACTCTCTGGCCGGCATCCCTGACTTCGCACCAGACCACTGCAGCTACCACCATTCGCTCCATCGCTGTCCTGCCACTCGATAATCGATCCGGCGATCCATCACAGGATTATTTCGTCGATGGCATGACGGATGAGTTGATCACTGACCTCGCCAAGATTAGCGCCCTGCGAGTCATCTCTCGAACTTCCGTGATGCGGTACAAACTCACAAATAAAGGTTTACCGGAGATTGCGCGAGAATTGAACGTGGACGGGATAGTAGAAGGGTCGGTTCTGCGCTCGGGGCAACGAGTGCGAATTACGGCCCAACTTCTTCATGCACCCACTGATAAGCACCTCTGGGCAGAAACGTATGATCGCGATCTTGGCGATGTCCTCAAGCTACAGAGTGAGGTAGCGCAGGCGATAGCGCAGCAAGTGCGCGTGCAGTTGACGCCGCCGCAAGAGGCCCAATTCCGCTCGTCACGCCCAGTGAATCCAGAGGCTTACGAAGCTTATCTGAGGGGACGTTATTATCTGTCGAACCAGTTCACGATGGCGCAACCACTTAACGCTGCCAGGAGCTACTTCGAGGAATCCATTCAAAAAGATCCTGGCTTTGCGCTAGCGTACTCTGGATTGGCAGACTCTTATGCCTATTTGGGTTTTTTCCGGCAGGTGTCGCCGGATGGCGCCTATCGGCCCGCCAAGGAGGCCTTAAGGAAAGCTCTGGAACTGGACGACAGCATCGGGGAAGCCCACGATACGCTCGGTTTGCTGAGTTGGACGTATGAGTGGGACTGGGACGCTGCCGAACGAGAATTTAACCGCGCAATCGCGCTGGCTCCAAGTTACAGTTGCGCTCATGAGGATCGCTCAATCTATCTCGGCTTCACCGGCCGGCGCGCTGAGGCTCTGGCGGAGATCGCCAAGAGCAGCGAGTTGGATCCTGGTCCCAGCTCCGCGATGGCCGAATCGGAGACGTACTATCAGCTGCGAGACTTCGCCGGTTTGGTTGAAGCAAGCCGAAGAGGCGTGGTTTCGCACCCCAATGAATGGTTTGAACACTACGGTCTCGGGGTCGGTTATGAGGGTACAGGAAAACGCTTAGAAGCGATCTCTGAATATCAGAAGGCAGTTGAGATGTCGGGTGGTGATCAGGACGCCGTCGCTTCGCTGGCGCACGCCTATGCAGTGATCGGGAGGAGAGGCGAAGCGAAAAAGATCCTTCACGACTTGGAGCGAAAATCGAAAAGTGTCTATGTTTCTCCGTATGCGATCGCAACCATATACGCAGGATTGGGCGAGAAGGACAGAGCGTTCGAGTTCCTGGAGAAGGCCTACCTGGTGAGATGTTTGGAGCTTTCGTCGTCCCTCAAAGTTGATTTACGGGTTGATAACCTGCGCTCCGACCTTCGTTTCCAGAAGCTGCTTCGCCGCATCGGCCTGAGCAACTAGAATTCTCGCGCGGCTAGGTGCTTGATCGAACGATCTCGGGTACCAGCGACCTATTCCTGGTTGTATAATCCAGCGCACCTGCAGGAGCAAAGCCTACTATGAACCGGCGCACGTTTCTGTCGCAGTCGTCGCAGTTGTTCGTGGCCGCAGGTTTGGCTCCAAGCATGTTCGGCGAGACTCCTCGGGCGACGGACTACAAATTTTGGATCGGACAGTCGGTTTCTCACTTTCATCCGCTTGGAGTTTTCCAGTACACTTTTGTGCCGGTTCGTTACTTCCACGGATACAACGACCCGACGGCGTTTCATCTTCCGATTTTGTGGGACAACCGTGAGCACCCCTTGTTCAAGGGCGTGGAGAAGTTCCGCTTTGCCGACAACCACGCATTCGATTTTCGCGGCGAATCGGATCGCACTCTTCCGCCGAAGGGCCGTACGCTCGCGGACAGCAACCAACGCGCCGGGAAAGGCTTCGCTCTACTTACTCCTTCAGTCGCGACTTTGGCGGACTCGTAGGTCGATTCAAGCTGGATTGGATCTTCGTCAAGCCGTTCATCGACGATCCGCGTCGCACGGGACAGAGCTACCGGTTGGCTCCGCACTTCCCCGTGACAATGCGGGAACTCAACGATTCGGTTGAAGATCGCATCTCCGATCATCCTCCTATGACGGTAGACCTGCCGCTGACAGAACCGACCAAGCTGGCGCGTTGAGGAGGTGGAAAAGAGAACACTTGGAGCACGGGCTGCTCGCTGCGGTCACGCGGTTTTGTGATCACCGCGACGGAAGTTCTCGATTACATGCTCGGAAGTACGCAGCGAGAAAGCCAGAATGCTGATGGTGGTGGTTTTGTCGGTGCAGTTCAGAAAGACGCTGGCGTCGCACACATAAAGGTTCGGCACATCGTGCGTCTGGCCAAAGCGATTCGTCACAAAACTCTTCGGGTCGTTTCCCATCCGGCAAGTTCCGGTCTCATGCAGGCTCCAGCCGGGAATCTCCGGCGCATTGCCGGAACCCTCGCACTCGCCACCGGCCGCGCGCAGGACTTCGGCGCACACCTGCTTCGCGTGCTCCCACATCTTCAGCACATTTTCATCCCACTCGAAGTGCATGCGGGCCACGGGAATTCCGTAGGGATCTTTGACCTCAGGATCGAGATCCACGTAGTTCGTATCCGACCGGAGAGATGGCGCCTGAATTCCGAAGCTTACCGGCGTGGGATAGCGCCGCTTGATCTCTCGCTTGAAGGACGAGCCGAATCCGTCCATTCCGGTTGCGAAGCTCGGGAATTCCTCGCAGCCACCGTCCGGATAGACGGAATATCCGCGAATAAACTTTTCTTCGTGCGGGTCTTTGAGATTCTGCCAACGCGGCATCCAAGCGATGGTGCTGTCGGCCACGTGATCAGGAAAACTGGGCTGGCCTAACAGTTGCGGCAAGTATCCACGGGCCGACTCGCCGTAAAGATGATCGCAAAGGTTATGGCCAAGTTGCCGGCTGGAGTTCGCGACGCCATTAGGCCAGAAACGCGACTTCGAATTCAGCATGATGCGCGACGATTCGATGCACCCCGCCGCCACCACCACAGCACGGCCGTATACTTCCACCTCCTGTTTGGTTTTGCGGTCGACATAGGCCACGCCGGCGGCGTGACCGTTCGCATCTACCAGAACATTTTTCGCCAGAGCATTCGTGCGCAAGTCCAGATTTTTTGTGGCTTCTGCCTTGGGTAACAGGAAATACGCCGTAGAAAAAAATGCTCCCACATCGCAACCCGTGGTGCACTCTCCACAGAAATGGCAGGCGGGATGCCCTTCATGCGATTGCGTCAGTTGCGCGCATCGATCCGGAAGATAAGGCACACCAAGCTTATTGCAGCCGGCTTCCAGAATGAAGTCGAGGCAGCGGAACTTGAATGGCGGCAAGTAGGAGCCATCCGGATTGCTCGGCCGGTTCTGCACCGTGCTGGCCACGCCAATCATTTTTTCCACGCGCGTGTAGAACGGACTGATGTCGTCATAGGTCAAGGGCCAGTCCACATCGTAACCATCGAGCGAAGCGGCCTTAAAATCGATATCGCCAAAGCGCGCCGAGCTGCGCCCCCAGAAGTTTGTCTTGCCACCCACGGCATTGCAGCGCGGCCACATCCACTTCATTCCCGGAGCGGTAGTGAACGGAATCTCATGATCCCAAGCAGCCTTGGTGTACTCGTTGTCCATATAGCCGAAGGACTCGGCGCGCCGCTTGGGATCGTCCAACCCGCGGAACTTCATATCCCATGGCATGCGGTGGTAGCGGAAGTCCTTTTCCGGATCGAGCCGCCGACCTGCATTCAAGGCGCACACCTTCAGTCCCGCCTCGCAGAGGGTCTTGATTGCCATGCCACCGCCGGCGCCGGTTCCAATGACGATCACGTCGTAGATTTTCTTGGCCATGTTCTCAGAAATCTTTCAGGAGTCTATCGGCGAGAGCTGCCCATGTTCCCGATCCTCTTTATGCGGACACTCCGGCGATTCGGAATAAAGCTTCAGCGCCGGATTGTCCAGTTCCTTGAAGCCGATCTCACTGGTGTAGAAGCCGGTCACTGTGTATTCACGCATCAGGCGGAAGAATCGGCGTCCGTCTTCCTCCCCAAGTCGCGCCTTGTCTTTGAAGCCAAGAGGATCGAGCAGGGAAATCTGTTGCTGGGGGCTGATCTCCATGAATTTCCTTCCGGCAGTTTGCTCACTGTGCGCGTCCAGCCAAGTAAGCCCGGTGCGGAAGCCATATTGTTCATCCGGATCGCTGGCCACCATGAAGTCGATGAACTCCGCCACGCCCGCTTCCTTCGCGCCCGGCGTGCTGTCGCTCGGAATGATGATCTCCGCAAGCCGCTCGACCATCGCATATTGGGGTGCGGTAAAGAATTGCGGGTGGTACTCGGCGGGCTTAATTGCCAAGGCTGCATTGCCGATATGCCCGCAGGCGAATCCCCATTTGCGGAAGCCGGGAAACTGAGCTGCCGCTGCTGCCGTTCCCAGAATCTGCAAAATCTGCCGCCGTCCCACGCCTTGTCCTGCCATGGTCTCCCGCTAGGAAAGAAATCCGATCGTCTTCTCCACCAACTCGGCGGTGGGTTTATAGGGATTGCCCGGCGAGTCGTATTCAATCGAGCAATATCCCCTATATCCGTGTTCTTTTAGAATGCCAAACGTCCGCGCCAGGTCCACGTGCACAGCCTTGCCTGGTTCATTGGCCTCGCCATCCTTCACGTGGCAGATACCATAGGCATGCGCGAACATGGCGTCGATGGCGCGATACGCATAATCTCCGTCGTGCGCCGCCAGCGTGTTGCCGAAATCGGGCAGGGCGCGCAGCCACGGACTGTTCACCTTCTCGACTACCTGGACGAGGAAAAAAGGATCCTCACTCACTGGATCGTCGTTTTCCAGGTGGACCACTACATTCTTCTTCGCTGCATAGTCTGCGGTGCGCACCAGAGTATCGGCCGCGCGGGCCACGTCTGGCTTCGAATCCTTCGCTGCTTGCACGTGCGTGCGGATGCTGGGCGACCCGAGAGCCGCACCCACGTCGATCCATTGCTTGCTCGATGCGAGCGCCCTCTCTCGCTCCGCCGGATCGATGGAGTATTGGCTGTACTCTCCGTCCACGGCGATGTCGACGACCGCAGAGCCAGCTTTCTCAACCGCGCCGCGGAACTGCTCGAGATATTTCGCATCGGTCGAGGGAAAGACGCGGCTCCACGGCTCAATCTTGTACACATTGAACTTCTCAGCCACGTGCGCCGCAAAGTCCTTTAACTCCATTCGCGGCGTCGGAGGAACCGAACTGGGAGACTTGCCGTCCCCTCCCTTCCAGCCCACGATGAATTCGCGAAAGGGATATGCGGCCACCGCAACCCGTTCCCGCGGCACCGAAGGAAATTTGATGGAAGGTGCTGATTTCTCCTGCGCGTCAGCCAGTTCCGGCAAAAGATAAGCCCCAGTTGCCGCTACGGCACACTGACCAATGAAATGTCTTCGGGTCGTTACGGTCACACGCGCCAGTGTAACAGAGAAATCTCTTGGGCCTTGTCAGTCTCACCACGAATAATGCACCTGATACGTCACCACCTTCTCGCCATCGGGAGGCACTTCGACCACGAACGCCGCGGTCTGCGCGTCCACTTTTTTGAACGGATCCGCACTCTTGCTGATATCCCAGATGTTCCATCGGTACAAGTGCTCCACGATCCGCACTTCCGCCGGCGTGCTCTTGTGATTTCTCACCTTAATTTCAAAACTTTCGTCCACCCACCGCGCTTGCGTGTTCAGTTTGTAGTCGAGACGGCGTCGCTCTCCCGTCAGGTCAAACGCATTCCCCGTGTAAATCCGGATGAGTTCGTCCTTGGGCGTGTGATCGATTTCGTTCTCGCCAGTGAACTCGAGTTGTCCATCGTCATCCCGGCGATAAAACCGCACCCTCCCCTTCGGTAGGGGAATGCCCAGGTGATTCTCGGCGCTGTTCTTGAATTCCTGCATCACCCAGACTTTCGAATTGGATTGTGTGCCAAATGCATCCTGCGTGCGAATCGTCTCCATCGTCCAGTTTCGGTAGTTCGCATCCACCTTCCAACCGTCGTAGACATAGACCGTCTTCGATTTCACCCCCGCCGCGCGCACGAATTCCACCTGTTTGGTTTCCCTGTCGTGCAGGGTCGTGGGCCGTTCCAGCGTGTACAAGTGATATTCATCAAACGCCTTCTCTGTGACTTCTGGTCCTCCTGCCATCACACCGCCGACCCCGTAAGACTGGCTTTTCGCCATGTACATCTCATTCGTCTGAATCTTGTTCACATCTCCCGCCATCAACTTGATCCGCGCGTCCCGAAACGTTTCACCGCTCTGGTTGTCCAGCGTGACCCAACCGACCAGATCCAGATCCGCTCCCTTGGTAGGCGAAACCACGTTGTAGCTCGCTTCCCAGTTCATCCCGCCCGTAACGTAACTCAACTCCGCAGTCGCCTTGCCCGCCTTGTCCGTTTCCAATTCCCACGATAGCGTTGGCTTCAGGACCGTGTCATCGCCCAGTGCTGGAAATAAAGGCTGCCCAGGCAGTGTGAATTGCAGCTTGCCATTTACCTCGATAACAGGCTGCCCGGCTCCCTGTTGTAGGTACGCTCCCTGTGCCTGGTAATACCTCTGACCGTACGTCACCGTAGCGTGCGGCACAAACCCGCTGCGAATAATCTTTCCCTGGACGATCGTTTTATCTGGGGTCAGAAAATCGATGGTCTTCCCTTCGTATAGCGACAACAACAATAGCTCGGACACCGGATCGTTGCGGTAGTTCTGCTCCAGAATCCGCAAATGCCGACTCTCGTCGAGCGATCGCAAGAATACCGAATCGGGTTCCACGTGCCCCGTAATGTCGGTCACCGCAACGTGGTTTTGCCCTGCGTTCAAGTCAAGTGCCAATCCGTGCCGTACCACTGCGAATTGCTGGTTGTAGATGGTCAGCGCGGGCGCCACAGCGGCATCGTTTCGGGCTGCTTCCTTCGTTTGGGCGGCGGCGTTTTCGCCGCTCATCACCTGCAGAGCGAGCAAACACCACGTCGCTGCGAGGCCCGCACGCTTCCTCATGATTGCCCTCCAAAAGTGCCGTTTTGCAGTTAGAACGATCCGATGGGCTCATCTTACGTTGGGTTGAGGCTGCCTCTTGCAAGATTTCATCCCTCCGTTACCTTGGGAGTACTGATCTTCGAAGTTGACCAGTCGCCATCGTTCCGCCTCTATACTGTCTTGACGGACACAATGTCGCAGCGGTTCCCAAGATTCGTGGGATTTCTACTACTCGCGTGGGGGTCTCTCGCGCTGGCGAGAGATACGTTCGAAGCGCAGCATCTGCAAGCACTTGCCGCCAACCCTTCAGATGTCCACCTTAAAATCTCCCTCGACTCCGGCCAAGCCACTTTCCACATCGGCGACACCATGCGCCTCAAATATGAATTCACCGCCGATTCCCCCGGCAACTACGTTGCCGGTGCGCGCTTTCTCGATGACGGCCAGCGTTCAA
This sequence comes from Candidatus Sulfotelmatobacter sp., assembly GCA_049515395.1. GTDB lineage: Bacteria > Acidobacteriota > Terriglobia > Terriglobales > Acidobacteriaceae > Sulfotelmatobacter. The sequence goes on from JBEKUD010000031.1 coordinate 10,107, forward strand.
TCCTCGAATCCTTTTTCACCGATCGTCCCGCCGATGCCCGCGATCCTCTTGGCGAATACTGGGACTTGCACAGAGCCATCGATGGCAACATTTCTGCCCCACGCGAGCCAAACCTCAAACTTGAATCCGCACCGCAATTCGATTCCGTCGAGGTCACTCACTACCTGCGGTTCTCCAAAGCTGGCCGCTATCGCATTTATGTCGTCACACATTCCGTTCTCCCGCCTGGCGCACCCGTGAAAGAGGTAGGCGGTCCGGCCATCGCTTCCGAGAACATCCTGACCATTCACATCCTGCCGGAGGACTTCGACGCCGCGTCTCGGGAAGTTGATGGAATTGTCACCATGGCCCACCAGCAGCCACTACCGCGCTTCACACCGCTCGAAGCATTTCGTCTCTTCGAAATCGCAACGCCCAAGGCCCGCAAAGCGGCGGCATCTCTGTACACCCGCCGCAGCAATCAGCCTTGTTCTCAAGATATTGCTCTAGCGACTATCCTTGCGGCCCCCACTCACGCGGAAGCCATCAGTTTGCTCCAGGCGCGACTGAGGGATACCAGTCTCGTTGCCGATGAAACGCTGATCCAGGAATTGTCTCTTCTGCAATTCGCGCAAAAGAACCCCAAGCTCACTGGCTCCATTGTTCGGGTCGCAGACCGCACGGCGCTAGCCGCCTGGCGTGCGCAATTGGCCACTCAGATCGTCGCCAATTGGCAGATCGTCGCCGCCACCCTCGCCCGCCGGCCTCCTGACATTGGCGCCTCCACGCTTCACGCGCTCGACCATCTCAGCACCTATTATTTCGGCTCCGAGCTGCTTCCTGTGCCGGTCGCCGACCGCGATCGCATCCGCTCTCAGCACCTCGCCGCACTGCCCGATCTCCCGCCTCAGGAGCTGGCCAATGACCTTCTAAACTTTCGCTGGAGCAAGACGCTTCCATCGGATGAGGTTCTCTCCATCCTGACGCAGATCTATTCGACCCCTCCGGTTCAAAACGCCTCCTTCATCCGGGAAACGGCACTCAAGGAAATCGCCAAGCTCGATCCACAAAAAGCCGGCGTTCTCTTTCGCGAACGCGTCCTCGCCTTCGACACGCCTCTCGACTGGAACCGCATCCGCTCCATGAACTTGCCGCCCAGCGCAGACCTCGACGCCGAACTCATCCGCATACTCGAAGACCGCTGGACCGAACGGATGTCGCGCGTCGCGCCCCTCATTGGCCTCTATGCCACTGATTCGATCTTGCCTCGCGTGAAAAATGTTTATGAGATCTACGGACCAGATTGGCCCTGTTCCATCGAAGCGGGTCTCCTCACTTATTTCCTACGAGTCGATCCCGCCTATGGCACCGAAAAACTTGAACCTGCTCTCTCTGCTTACTACGACAAAGGTGGCAGCGACTGCCATCAAGCGGGTTTGCTCGGCGACCTCGCTATCCTTCGCAATGGTCCTGAATTGCAACCCTTCGTTTCCCAAGCGTTATATGATCCTCGGCCTCTCGTCGCCGCTGCCGGGGCCCAAGTCACTGCCTTTGGCGATCAGGCGAAGATTCCCCTGCAAGCCCTTGTCAAGCGCCTTCGCCTTCTTCACGACGAGTGGCCGGACTATGACGCGCGCGGCGGCACCGATCCCGAATCTCTGAAGAAATGGAATTCCGGTTACAACGAACTGGAACGAAGCCTCGCCATTGGCTTCGTCAATGCAGCAGACTCCCCTGAAAATGCCGTCATTTGGAAACAGGCCTTGGACCTGTGCATCACCGATCTCTGCCGCAACCACCTCCGCCAACGCCTGGCCCGCAGCAAGTTCTGACTGCCGTAGTCGCGCGTTTCAATGCTGCTTCCGCCACCCATCCCCTGAGGGTCAGCGTATGATCTGCTCGGTGGCGAGCGGTCGCTCATCGAAATACCCTGAATTGGTCACAGCTTGAGACGCATCAACCGTCCAACAGAGTGTTACCGCACTTGGAGATCACTTGGACCATGGCGTCCGGATCAGAGATTTCCACACTCTCCACAGGATAGGGCTCATTTTCGACGTAAATGGAGGGCTGTGCTGACATAGAATAGCCGTTTGGCAGGTCTGTACCGATGAGTACTTTGATCGACATTTCGAAGAAGTGGGAAGGCCGGCTTATTGCGGGAAAGTTCCCGCTACAGAAGTGGCTCGGAGGATCTGAGCATAGTGCGGTATTTCTGACCGAGCGGAACAGCGGGAATGGAAGTCAAAAGGCGGCCATCAAACTGGTTCTGGCGAAAGCTCTTTCCGCCGAGAAACTCGAAGAAGAAACTGCGTTATCTCGCTGGGCTGACGGCGCAGGACTCTCTCATCCTCATCTACTACGACTGTACGAGTCAGGTCGCTGCCAGCTTGAAGATGAGCGTTTCTTATACGTCGTGATGGAATATGCCGACGAAGATCTGGCACAGGTCATTCCGCAGCGTTCGCTCTCACCCGCTGAAGTCAAAGAGATGCTTCCGCCCACGGCTGACGCTCTCAGTTTCCTGCACAACGCCGGATTTGTGCATGCTCATGTGAAACCCTCGAATGTCATGGCGGTGAATAATCAGCTAAAGATCTCCGCCGATCACCTTCGTAAAACTGGCGACCGTAACGGCAAGGGGGTTACGGTCTACGATGCGCCTGAAGTGGGCAGCATCGGCTTATCCCCAGCGGCGGATGTATGGTCACTTGGTGTGATGCTGGTTGAGGTTCTGACTCAGCATGAGCCTATGCAAAAAGGTAGCGATGGTGAACAGATCGTCATTCCCGATAAAATTCCACAGCCCTTTCACGACATCGCAGAGCGCTCCCTGCGCGTCGATCCGCAGCAGCGCTGTTCGATGAACGAGATCCTCAGCAAGCTGACGGTTCCGAAGCCAGTAGCTGCAACTCCGCCAGCGCCCGTGCGCAAATCAATCGAAACGCCGATGCCGATAGAGCGTAGGAATCGCTGGGCCATCCCCATCGTCGTCGCTTTATTGCTCGCGCTAATCTTGGCTGGCCGCCGATTCATGGTTCAACACCCATCTTCTCCGTCGGCGCAGAGCCCAGCAAACCGTCAAGCAATAGGATCCCCGACCGTTTCGGGGAAGGTTACTCCCGCTGGATCCCCTTCTACGCCATCCGCGATTTCGAAAGCCTCGCAAACCGGAGACAGTCCAGGCAGCGTGCTTCACCAGGTCATGCCTGATGTCTCGCGAGGTGCGCTAAACACGGTCCACGGTCACATAAAAGTGGGCGTTCAAGTTTCGGTGGATACTTCCGGGAACGTTTCTCAGACACATTTGATCTCTGCCGGACCAAGCAAATATTTCGCAAATAAGGCACTCGCTGCAGCACGAGGTTGGACGTTCACGCCGCCGCAGACAAATGGGCAAGCCTCGCCCAGCAAATGGATTCTGCGATTTCAGATTGCCAGATCTTCGATTCAAGTTTTTCCGGCAGAAATCAAGCCTTGAACAAAATTCGTCAATCCTTTGGGGGCTCGCTCCGTTTCATCTTCCAAATCATCTGCCGCAGCATGCCGAGCAGGAACTCCGCATCCCCCTGCTCCATGTGCAGCCGCCGTAAGACGCGCCGGATTGCGGCGTGAAACGACTTCGATGTGGTGAGCTTCGGGTACTGGCTGGCTCGAAGCGCGATCAGCAAAGTGTCGGTGATGCGCTCCACCTCCGCGGATGAAGCGAGATTTCTCTTCCGCGGTTTGACTACCGCGTTCGCATCGCGCACTAATTCGTACAGACAGACTGCGACGGCCTGGCCTAAATTCATTGAACTGTGTTCATCCCGGGTGGGTATGTGCATCAGCCAATGACAGTGGCTCATATCCTGATTTGAAAGGCCAAATTTCTCCGATCCGAAGAGGAGAGCGCAAGGGGCCTCCGCGAGATGGCTTCGGATATCGCCGGCGCCATTCTCCAACCGCACCAGCGAGTGCTGCAGGTCGCGATGGCCGACCGCCGTGGTTCCAACGACCAGCGAGCAGTCGGCAACCGCTTCCGCCACGGTCTGATAAACTTCCGCGCTTGCCAGCGTGGCCGCCGCGCCCACCGCCGATCGCGCATCCTGAAACGCTATGTCATAAGGATTTACCAAGCGAAGGCCAGGAAATCCAAAATTGCTCATCGCACGCGCAGCCGCACCGATGTTCAGAGGATTGCGCACGTCCACCAGAACGACGCGGAGGTGATCCGAGTTAGTAGGCGGAGGCAAGTAAACTATTTTACGGCAGCGATGCTCAGGGCAGGGTGGAATGCACCTCGCACCGCTGCGGCCGCCGCCCTTCGCTGAACAATCAGAAAGGCGCGCCGGTGAGCACGTCTCGCCTGGTTCACTTCATTTACCACCACTTGCCAAGTTTTCAAGAGCCAAAGCGATGTCGCGGGAAGCGACCACCAATCTAGCGATGTCCGCCTCCTCCGGAGTGTCCACCGCCGCCACTTGAGTGGCCGCCCCCAGAGCTCGGAGCGCCGTGGGATCCACCACTGCCATAGCCCGGCGAGCCGTGGTAGCCCCCATCGCCTCCGGAAGATCGCGGCTGCACGATAGGCTGCCTCATGTTGAGTTGCGGACGGGAATACCCGCCTCGCCCGTAACTGTTCGAACTAGCGCCACGCGAGTAACTGGAACTCGGCGCTGTGCGATTCCAGTAGCTGCCGCTCTCGCCCCGGCCCGCAGTCTCGGCGCTGCTTCCGCTGCGACCCGCCGACTCGCTGTTATGCGACGGTGGAGTGAAGGTCTTCCACTCGCTACGGTTTGGTTCGCCTCGGCTGGCCGACGATTGGTCCGTGCGGCTTGCGGAAGAGGCTGCACTCGCCGCTCGATCTGAAGTCTCCCTTCCGGCAGCGGGTGCGCCGGCACTCGGCTTCCCTCCCGCTGTGGCCGCTGTCGATCGAGACTCCGATGCGCCGCGAGGTTCTACCGTGCCACCACTGCGTCCGCCAGCGGTCACCGGGCTAACGTGATTCTGCTGCATGGATTGCTGCAGGCGCGCCGTCTGCTGTTGGAACGACGCAGGCCGTGATGCGCTCTGCGTGCCGAAGAAATGCTGCGATCCGGTGTTGTGCATCGTCGAAGGAGAGGCAGGTCGTCCACTTGCCGACAAACTGGCGCGCGTAGGCACAACCGGTAGGTTGCCAGTCATCATGCGTGCATTGCTCAATTGGGCGTGAGTCGCCGCCACGGCCGTTGTCCGTCCAGCTCCAAATTTTCCCGCACCGACCGTCGAAAGCGCGCCTCCGATATGTGGATCCCTTATATGCGAGAGGTTCGAGAATCGAGTGCCAGCATGCAGCGGCGCAATTCCGCCAAAGCGGTTGAGTCCGCCAAAGCGATTGAACCCTACCCCTCCGAATCTTCCGCCGTATCCGCCCCACCATGGAAAGAAGCGATCGCAAGGTCCTATGGGCAACCAGCCGAAGCCGCCCCATCCAAATCCGAAACCAAATCCAAATCCTCCTCCGAAACCGAAGAAAGAGACATAAGCCGGCGCCCAAAATGGCCGATAGAAACCTACGCCCCACACCGGTCCCGGCCACCACGCCCAAGCGCCGCCATACCACATCCAGCGCCCGTAGTGATACGGCGCCCATCCCCACGGCTCATAGCCGACCCAGGTCCAGCCGTAGTCAGGCTCGTACACCCAGTTGCCATCACGGTAGGGAGCCCAACCATCGGGCTCGTTTGGCACCCATACCTGGCCGTAATCGGCAGCATCCTCCCATCGGCCGTTGGCGTCGAGATCTTCCGCTCCCACGTAATACTTATTCGTATGGCGCCAGGCATCCGCGTTATGAATCATACGGTCGCGGTCGCTATTCCACCGATCCCAATCGTCGCGCTCAGGAGCCACAGCAATCTTGTAGCGTGCATCCGCGCCAGCTCCGCGTACCGTCACCATGTCGCCCAGCTTGATCTCGGCAATGCCCTGCGGGGTTGAGATCTGTGCCTCGCCTTTGCGCACAATGATGATGCTGTCTCCATCAGGCCGCACTTCAATGCGGAACACGCCATCCTTGTGCGCGGGATGCAATGCGACGTTAGGCGTGTCGATCTCCGGCTCGGTTTCGCTCTCCCCAAAGACTGAGTAATTGGCCAAGCCTTGGCCCAACTGAATCTGAATATATTTGTGCGTGAAGTTTGCGATGTTGGCTTGTGAGTTCGGTCCCAAACGAAGAATGTTCGCGAAGTCCAGTTGCACCTCGGCGCGCCCCCCCGGTCCCGTGGAGACTTTGTCTCCGTTCACAACCGGCTGATTCAACACCGCCGCAGAATACGTGCCCGCGTCTCCGCGCTGCGTGGAGACGTCGCCGTGAATCATGCTGATGCGCCCTACGCCCTGGTCAACCCTTGCCGGACCTTCTCCTGATGGTCCGCCGGGTTGAGCCTCCGGCACTCCAGGCTGCCCTTGAGGTTCCAGTTCCGGCCTTTGGCCGGCTTGAGCTGGTTGGCCGCCTTGATCCCTCGGTCCAGACGGGGGAGGCGCCGACCGAGGTTGCCCGATCTCCATGGGCGCACTCGGCTGCTCCGAGGGACCGCTGCCCTCGTCAGTCGTCTGCGCCAGCACTTGAATCGTGAATGCGCCGGCTAGCGCCAGAGCTAGGATCGCCGACCTACTTATGAGTCTGTATTTCATAACTTGCTTCTCCACGGACCGCTCCCACACAATTCAACCCGAAAATGAGCCAATGATGCACTTAAATGCAGCAATTGCCATGCCAAAGCAACTAAGCATGGAAGCTCGTAACTCTCTTGTTTTGAGCGGTAAGAGAGCAATGGTCAAGCGGAAAAGGCAACCAAATTGGAGGTGGTGGCCGCCCACAACCATATTGGTGGTTTTCAGCCAACCCAAGCCTCTGGGGCGCATCGAAGGCGCGATCAAGAAAAACGAAAGCCCCGGTCGCAGTCGGGTTTCGATCAAATACTCACTGGCAACACTTTCCAGACGTTGTCCCTCACAATGATTCCGGCTATCGCTTGACCAACTGACCTACGTAATCTCGTTACGCAGTCGGGATTTCGTCGTCCTGCCTAACTTTCCTTCTCGCCCTCATCCGCAATCCCGATCTTCGATAGCCTATATCGCAGCGCATTCCTCGACAACCCCAGCAACCGCGCCGCTTGACTCTTATTTCCATTCGCCCGGCGCAGCGATTCGCGAATCATTTCATCCTCCCACTGCTCCAGCGTCATGCCTTCAGGAAGAAAATTGCCGGCCCCGTTCACCGCTCGCGCCGGACGCAAGTCGAGATGGATGTCTTCCACCTTGAGCACGGTGCCCTTCGCCAGCGCGCAGGCACGCTCGATGATGTTCTGCAGCTCGCGCACATTGCCAGGCCAATGGTAGTTCACCAAGATCTGCATCGCTTCGGGCGTGATCCCCTCCACGGGCTTGCCGGAGTCTCCCGCAAAGCGCGAGATAAAGAGATTCACCAGCTCCGGAATGTCTTCCTTGCGCTGCCGTAGCGGCGCGATATCCATGGGCACAACGTTTAAGCGATAGTAAAGGTCCTCGCGGAAGGTTCCCTGCTCCAGGGCTTCCCGCAGATCGCGATTGGTGGCAGCGATCAGCCGCACGTCCACTTTCACGGTTCGCGTTCCGCCCAGTCGCTCGAATTCGCGCTCCTGCAGCACGCGCAGCAGCTTTACTTGGATCGCGAGCGGCACATCGCCGATCTCATCCAGAAACAGGGTTCCTTTGTCCGCTAGTTCGAACTTTCCTGGCTTACTCGTACCAGCACCGGTGAAGGCGCCCTTTTCGTATCCGAAGAGTTCGCTCTCCAGAAGATTTTCCGGAATCGCTGAACTATTAATCTTGATGAAAGGTCCGGAAGCCCGGCGTGACTTCTCATGCACTGCACGCGCGATCAAATCCTTACCCACCCCACTTTCCCCACCGAGCAGCACCGTCGAATTCGTCGGCGCCACGCGATCGACAGTGGCTAGTACTTCCTGCATCTTGGGGCTCCGCGCCACCACGTTCGGATGTGCATAGCGCTTGCCCAACGCTTCCCGCAGCGAACGGTTTTCCTCCCGAAGCTTGTGTACATCCAGCTCTTTGCGGATTACCATCCGCATTTCGCCCAGCGAGAACGGCTTCAGTACGTAATCGCTGGCCCCGGCCTTCATCGCTTCGACCGCAGTCTCGACTGAGCCGAAGGCCGTCATCACCACGACCGGGAGCGCCGCGTTTTGACGCTTGATCGCCTGCAGAAACTCCAGACCATTCATTCCCGGAAGCTTCAAATCGGTCAGCACCAAATCCACAGGATTCTCGCGGAGAAGTTTCAAACCACTTTCCGCGTCTTCGGCCGAAAGCGTGCTAAAGCCATCCTCGCCGAGGTTCAATTCGAGCAGGCGCCGCATCTTCGCTTCGTCTTCGACGATTAAGATGATTGCCATGTGCGCGTCATCCGCCTCTTTTAAGATGCAAGATCTTCGGCAGCCTCTTCGCCGGCGGGGAAAAACATCACAAATTTTGCTCCTTTTAAACCGCCCGGATTGCCACTTTCCACACGAATTGTTCCATGATGGCCATCGATGATCCTGGAGACAATCGACAGACCCAAACCCACCCCCGTCTTCTTAGTAGTCACAAAGGGATTGAAGATCTGCTCGCGCAACTCCTGCGGAATTCCCGGCCCCGAATCTTCGATCTGCACTTCGACTCCGCTCCCATTCCCGCCATTGGCTCGGGCGGCCATCACGCGCAAGGTGCCTCCATTCTTGGCCATCGCATCGTAAGCATTCTGAACCAAATTCACGAATGCCTGCTCGCTGAGACTTTCATCCAACGGAACCAACGGCAGATCAGCCTCATACCGCCGCTCTATGCTCACCGGAGCACCTTCGTTTTTGTGCGTTGCTGCGACATCGTGCAATGCCCGATCCAACACCGCCGTGAGATCTTGCGGAACCAGTTCGGCATGCAGCGGCCGAGCGAAATCCAGGAACCGCGTCACCAGGGCGCTCAAGCGATTCGTTTCAGTTGAGATATAGCCTGCCAATTCGGTGGCCAGCGGATTCGATTCCCCTAACTTCTGATGCAGCATCTCCGCCGATCCCTTGATCACGCCCAGAGGATTACGAATCTCGTGGGCCAATCCCGCCGACATTTGTCCCAGCGCGGCCAGCCGCTCCGAACGACGAGCTTCCTCCTGCGCCTGCTCCAAGCGCTGGTTGGTTTCCGCCAGCGTCTCCGCCAACTCCTGGTAGCGCTTGATTTGCCGTCGATTCTCCACCATGAAGCGGTTCACCACCATGGCCGCGAGAAAGAAGAAAAGAATCCGAATGGCGAGGATACCGTAACCCTCTCTGGTGATCTCATATTCCTGCAGTGCCGGGTAAAGATAGGAACAGTAGGCAGAGGATGCCAGCGCCGTCCACAACAGGGTCGCGCACGGGCTGAAATACTCGGCTGCGGTGACAACCGGCAGGTAGAAAATTGGAGAGTAGCTACTGTTGATTCCGACTTCACCCGTGTGATCGATCAGCAGGGTCGCTAAAGCGATTTTGAGCAGAACGATGTATGCGGGACCTCGACGCCCCACCCTGCTTAAGAGCCAACCTTCGCTCAGTTGCACAATACCGAACGCCAGCAAAACCAGTTGCTTGTGAATTTCAAACACGGGTGGCAGCGCGGCCAACCCGGCCAAGAACAACAGCCAGAGAGCATCCATCCAGTTAATTGCCGAGCGCTTCGGTTCACTCATACATAATCAGGACGCCAAACAAACCGCGCCGGAGAACAGGATGTGAACCCGCTTTCCGGCGCTATTTCAAGTCCCTGCTCTCACCTAACGCGCTTGCTCGTGAGAGCGCATGCGAACCCTATCAGACCGCAGGCAGGCGGCTCGCGTCAACGTCCTTTCTTTGAAGGGCTCGCGTGGCTCTCCACTGAGGCATGCGAACTTTGCTGCGCGTGCGGCGCCGGAGCCGGCGCGGGCCGCTGTTGCTGCCAAGTGCTGAATTTCTGCTCCTGGTCACGCTGCTGCTGCCCGTTTCCTTGCTGCACCGGAGCCACAGGCTTGGCGAGCGGATGCGACCATTGCTGGGCCGTACTCCGGTTCGCAGGCTGAGCCTCGGTGCCTTTCTCCGGCTCCGGAGTTCCTTGCGCTTCCCACACCCGCGGCTGCGGCTTCGCCTGGCTGTTCCCACTGCTGGGCTGGCTGAACGGACGGAAGTCATCTTCACTTTGCGCCCGCGGTTGCCGAGCAACAAGAGCGGGCTGCACTGGCCGACCCGCCGATTCCTGCCGCACCAACGATGACGATGGGTTCAAGCGCCCGCCCGCCTGCGCTTGCCTCTGATCGAAGGAACGGGGCATGGGAGCCGGAGTCCTGAGTGCGACGACCGGACGGCTAGTCACCGCGGCCGGAGGCCGATTTGCTGCAGTTCGTCCCGCACCCAACACGCTGCTCCTCGCAGGCTCGACCGCCATCGTGTGCGAAACCGGCGCCGCGGCCAGTTCTCGCGGCTGGACCGATACCACATTCCTCGCTACCGGACGCGCATTCACAAAAGTGTCACGCGACACCACCGTCACTCCACCACTCACATTGCGATTTGCGTACGTGATGTTGTTCACCGTTGTGTTTCGATTGATCACGACACTGTTGTAGACGTTCGTCACTCTCGTAAGATCTACCCGGGTGTTGGTGAAGTTCACGTTGTTCACATAAAATCGGCTGACGCGGTAACCCGGAATAAACACTTCTCCCGGAGCAAGCGGGAACCATCCCACCCCTGCACCAAACGAAAACGAGAAATTAAATCCTGGGCCGCCGCCCACCCAAGCCACCAGCGCGGGCGCGTAGATTGGACGCACCACGCTCGGTCCCGGCACCCACAGCCACGCTCCGCTGGCGAACGCCCAACGACCATAGTGGAACGGAGCGAACCCCCAAGGTTCGTCTTCCACCCACGTCCAACCCCACGGCCCTACCCAGGCCCAGTGGCCAAAGCGATACGGAGCCCAGCCTGCCACCAAAAGCCGCGGCCGCCAGCAGGTCCCATAGCCGGCCACATAACTCCAGTCGCCATACTCGTCGAGATCTTCGTAACCGGTCATCTCGCGCGAAACATAATTCGCGGAATCCGACTGATCCTCAACTTGATCCCGGTTCAAGGCCCACGTATCAAAACCATCTGCGGCGGGAATCTGGCCTAGCTCGTAGTCCAGATGATCGCTGCCGGTGAAAGTGGCATACTGATTCGCCACAACCGTGTAAGAAGAGCCGCCGCCAGTCACCTCGCCGCGACCGCGCCACGCCGTCACTTCGGTGCGATTGCCGACGGGATCTACATCGATGCGATAATCCCCAGGCTGCATGACAGTGAAAGCCACATTCGGTGTGTCAATCTCATATGAATCTTCGTCGTCCACGTGCCGGACTTTCACAATCAGAGATCCCTGCGCCAAACGAATCTGAGCCGCCCGGTCACTTACTTCCAGCAATGTAATCCCGGTTTTTGCGCCCAGCCTCAGCGCGGTTGACCCGATGTGGACTTCAGCTCGTGAATTTTCGTCCGCCCAGAGATTGTCACCGGTCAGGAGTGGACGATTCAGCACGGCTGTCACCCAGTCGTTTTCTCCCCCCGGCTGAAACGATACCGATCCGTCCACAAGATTAAGCCGCGCCACCCGGCCAGGAGGATCCTGCGTATTCGAATCCTGTGCATCTGGTGGAGCCTGTGGCGCTTGCGCCGCCTGAGAATCGAGCACGACTTGGGCACCTTGCGCCTTCATTTCGACCGGGGCCTGCAGTAGGAATGCCAAGCCGACCACAACGACTGCCCAGTTCCACCACTGCTTATGTCTGTTCATAACTTTCTCCGTGACTGTGGATAGATTGGAGGTAAAGAAAAGTATTGCCTCCACGATTCTATCTACGTCTCTGTAAACCCCATAGAGACGCTTTAGTTTCCTGCTGTTGAGGTGGTTGTTTTCGGCCAGGGTGGCCAACCGTGGGCAGTCTGGAAAATGATTCGAAAAAACCTAGAGGCTCGATGGCCTCGGCGATATCTCATCCAGAGCAAGATTCAGTTCCAAAACGTTGACACGGGGCTCGCCCAGAAAACCGAACTGCCGCGATTCCTGATGCCGGCGCACGGCTTCACGAACTACGTCCTCGCTCAACCCGCGTTCCTTCGCAACACGCGGGACCTGAAAATCTGCGGCCTCCGGCGAAATATGCGGATCGAGGCCCGATCCCGATGTCGTCAGCAGATCCATCGGAACTGCAACTGCCGGATTCTCTGCCTGCAATCGATCCGCATCCGCCTTCACTCGCGCCAGCAGAGAAGCATTTGTCGGCCCAAGGTTCGATCCGCCGGAGTTGTCCGCATCGTAGCCGGTTCCCGCGCTCGATGGGCGCGAATGGAAATAACCTGCCGAGGAAAACGATTGCCCAATCAATCTCGATCCCACAACTTGACCATTCCGGGTCAATAACTGTCCATTCGCCTTGCTTGGAAATAGAGCCTGCGCCAGACCCGTGATCAATAACGGAAACACCAGGCCGAACAGCACGGTCGTCGCCAGCGTCATCAGCAGCGCCGTAATGAAATTCTTTTTCATAGTCATCTCTACGCCAGCCCCGCCCACACAATCAGCACGTCGATCAGCTTGATCCCGATGAACGGTACGATCACCCCGCCCAAACCGTAGACCAGCAGATTGCGCCGTAGTAAGACCGCCGCTCCTTGAGGCACATACTTCACGCCGCGCAACGCCAGTGGAATCAATGCCACAATAATCAGTGCGTTAAAGATGACCGCGGACAAAATCGCCGACTGAGGCGTGGCCAGGCGCATCACATTCAGCGCTTGCAGAACCGGGAACGTGCCGGCAAACATCGCGGGAATGATCGCGAAATATTTTGCCACATCGTTCGCAATCGAAAACGTCGTCAGCGCGCCTCGCGTCATCAACAGCTGTTTGCCGATTTCCACAATCTCGATCAGCTTGGTAGGATTCGAATCCAGATCGACCATGTTGCCCGCTTCTTTCGCAGCCTGCGTGCCCGTATTCATAGCAACCCCTACATCGGCCTGGGCCAGGGCGGGGGCGTCATTGGTGCCGTCGCCAGTCATCGCAACCAGCTTTCCTTGTCCTTGCTCTTTGCGAATCAGATCGAGCTTGTCCTTCGGCGTAGCCTGCGCCAGGAAATCATCCACGCCGGCCTCGGTTGCAATCGCGGCTGCGGTCAGCGGATTATCTCCTGTGATCATCACTGTCTTGATCCCCATCGCGCGCAACTGATCGAAACGCTGGCGCATGCCGCCCTTCACAATGTCCTTCAGATGAATCACTCCCAAGGCGCGGCCATTCTCCGCGACTACCAGCGGCGTTCCTCCCGAACGCGAAATGGCTTCTACCGCACTGCGCACCTCGGCGGGAAGAGCACCTCCTTGATCTTGGAGATATTTTGCGATGGCATCGGTTGCGCCTTTGCGGACGGCACGCCCGTCCAGATTCACGCCCGACATGCGAGTCAACGCACTGAAGGGAATGAATTCGGCATCGTGCGAACTCATCTCGCGTCCACGTAATCCATACTTTACTTTCGCCAACACAACAATCGAGCGGCCCTCGGGAGTTTCGTCCGCCAGCGAAGAGAGCTGCGCCGAATCCGCTAACATCGCTTCAGTCACGCCGGGCGCGGTTACGAACTCAGTGGCCTCGCGATTGCCCAGCGTAATGGTTCCTGTCTTATCGAGCAGAAGAGTGTTCACATCGCCCGCGGCCTCCACGGCGCGTCCCGACATTGCCAGGACGTTATGCTGCACCAGCCGGTCCATGCCCGCAATGCCGATCGCGGAGAGCAATCCACCGATCGTGGTCGGAATCAGACAGACCAGCAGAGAGACCAGCACAAAGACCGTCTGTGGAGCGCCGGCATAAATTGCGAAAGGTTGCAGCGTAACCACGGCAAGCAGGAATACGATCGTCAGACCCGCCAGCAGAATGTTTAACGCAATTTCATTTGGAGTCTTTTGCCGCTCCGCCCCTTCCACCAGCGCGATCATGCGATCCAGAAAGGTTTCGCCAGGATTTGAAGTGATCTTCACCTTCACCCAGTCCGACAGGACGCGCGTTCCCCCGGTCACCGCCGATCGGTCTCCCCCAGCTTCGCGAATCACCGGCGCGGACTCACCCGTGATGGCGGATTCGTCTACCGAAGCCACACCCTCGACAATCTCGCCATCGCCGGGCACAAACTCGCCAGCCTCCACCAGCACCAGATCTCCCGAACGCAATTTCGACCCGGGCACGGTCTCCGTTTTGCCGTCCGCGAGCAGGCGATTGGCCATCGTCTCCGCCTTCGCACGACGCAAGGCATCGGCCTGCGCCTTACCGCGGCCCTCCGCCATCGCCTCGGCAAAGTTTGCGAACAACACCGTGAACCACAGCCAAAGTGTAATCTGAAGATTGAATCCAAACCCGGGGCGGTCATGAAGTCGGTCCAGAATCAGCAGGACTGTGGTCACCACGCTGCCTACTTCCACAACGAACATCACGGGATTGCGCATCATCGTCACGGGATGCAGCTTTACCAACGCATCCCACGCCGCACGGCGCACAATCTTCAGGTCCCACAGACTGCGTTTTGATTTCTTGCTTGCCATATTTTTCGGTAAAGGCCGCCCTAGAAAGTCCTACCAGCTTGCATCAGCAGGTGTTCGAGAATTGGTCCCAAACTCAGGGCTGGGAAAAATGTCAGCGCACCCACAATCAGAACTACCCCGATCAGCAAAACTGTAAACAATGGTCCCGTCACCGGAAAAGTGCCCAGCGTTGCCGGAGTTTGCTTCTTTCCCGCTAGATTGCCGGCAATTGCGAGCATCGGCAAAATCATCATGAAACGGCCGAGCAACATGGCCACACCCAGTGAAGTGTTGTACCAGAGGGTATTTCCGCTCAGCCCGTTGAAGCCCGAGCCGTTGTTAGCGACTGCCGAAGTGAAAGCATAAAGCACTTCCGTGAATCCGTGTGGCCCCGCATTTGCCATGGCAGAAGTTCCAAAGCTGTACAACACAGAAATCGCCGTGAACACCAGAATCACCAGCGGGAAAATCAGAATCACCAGCATCGCCATCTTCACATCGTACGATTCAATTTTCTTCCCCAGATATTCCGGCGTGCGGCCCACCATCAGTCCTGCGATAAATACCGAGAGAATGACGAAGACCAGCATTCCGTACATTCCGGCGCCGACTCCGCCGAAGATCACCTCGCTTAACATCAAATTGATCAACGGAACCATTCCGCCCAGTGGCGTAAAAGAATCATGCATCGCATTCACAGCGCCGCAACTGGTGTCAGTGGTAGCAGTGGCGAACAGAGCCGAATTTGCCAGGCCGAATCGCACCTCTTTTCCTTCGAGGTTGCCTATCACTCGCCCGGCTGAAGACGGATCATGCGAGCTACGCTGTGCGGCAGCCGTGAGCAAAGGGTTTCCCCGCGCCTCCGCCCAATAGGCCGTCGTAACTCCAGCCAGGAACAACAAAGACATCGCCGCCCACACTGCCCATCCATGCCGCGCAGAACCAGTCATTTTTCCCAGCGTGTAAGTGAAGGCGGATGGAATCGCGAAGATGCAGAACATCTCCAGGAAGTTGCTGAAGGGCGTAGGATTCTCAAACGGATGCGCGCTGTTTGCATTAAAAAATCCACCGCCGTTCGTGCCTAGTTCCTTGATGATTTCCTGCGAAGCCGTAGGCCCCTGCGCGATCACCTGCTGGCTCACAGTCTGCGTCGCCGGTTTGCCGTCAGGGCCATTGATTGGCTTACCATCTGCTCCCAGTTGCGGCGTCTGATAGGGATCGACCAACTGCACCGTGTCATAAGGTTTCAAATTCTGCACCACGCCCTGCGACACCAGCAGCAAGGCTCCGACGAGGCACAGCGGAGCCAGAACCCAGAGAGTGCCGCGAACCAGATCGACCCAGAAATTGCCGATGGTCTTCTGCTCGCGCCGGGCAATACCACGAATGAATGCAATGGCCAATGCCATCCCCGCTGCCGCCGAAACCCAGTTGTGATACGCCAGACCCACCATCTGCGTCAGATAGCTCATGGTGGTCTCGGGCACGTAATTCTGCCAGTTCGTATTCGTCGTGAACGAGGCCGCGGTGTTGAAGGCGAGCGCCGGAGGCACTCCCGCAAGCTTTTGCGGATTCCATGGCAACCACGTCCACTGCTGAATGCGCTGCAGCACATAAAGCAGGATCATGGATACGCCGCTGAACAAAATCAGCGCCAGCGCGTATTCTTTCCAGTCCATCTCGTGGCTTTCATCCACGCCCGTAAGCCGGTAGAGAATCCGTTCCACGGGCCTCATCACCGAATCCAGCCCCGTTCGCTCGCGACCAAATACGCGAGCCATGAACCCGCCCAGCGGCTTGGTGACCAGGCTGATCGCGAGCAAGAAGACCAGAATCTGAAGCCATCCATTCGCTGTCATCAGAATTTCTCCGGCCGCAACATCGCATATACCAAATACACCAGTAGCGCAGCGCAGATGATCAGCATGATGATTGATTGAGAATTCATTTTCGCCTCAACGCACTCGTTCACAGAAAATCATATAAGCGAACGAAACCGCGAAAAACAGAATCGTCACCGCAAGAAAGATCGCGTCCTCCATGAATCTCCCCTTCAACCAGCTGTTCGAGATAGGTTCCTGCGATTCGCTGTTCGCCGTCGCGCCTTAAAACTTGACCATGATGGCCATATCGATGAACTGCTCGTCTCGGCGCAAATCAGGAAACCACACGCTGCTGGCTCCGCCGCCGCATGCCGCTTCCGCAGCGCTCAAACTTGCTTGCCCAGAGGATGCTCCGCTGCTGCAAGCGTAATACTGCGGAAATCCGTTGTTGCTGCCTGGAGGCGGAGTGATTCCACCCGCACCCGACCAGTACGGCACGCTGGCATGTCGATAATCGTATTCCCAACGAAAAGTGATGTACTGGTTGGGCATGGAATCGAATGTGGCTGATGTGTCCCACGCCTTAAAGGGATCTCCTGGATTTCCCGTGAAGTACGGCGAGTTAACCGCAGCCGAAGCCGCCGACTCTCCGTTGATGGGAGGTACCAAAACCAAATAGCGTCCTGGGTTGTTGATCTGGCCGCCGCCGATCGTGATTGCATGCTTATCTTTCTTGAACCAGTCACGATTGTAGAGCATGAATCCGATAAAGCCTTGCTTTGGCCCGCCCGAGGTATCTCCATGGCAACTTACCCCACCACCAAATTCACATCCTCGCCGGCGAAAGTAAGTGCCATCTTGTCGAGAGTCTTCTCGGGTCGGTCGTAGTACTCAATCTCGATGCCATCGTCCGTGTGAATACGGGCTCGATTCGGGATATACAAATCATCGTGGCCCAGTCCGTAATTGTTCGGAACGACATTCATCCAGGGAAACGGCGTCCACTTTATCTGCCCGCCGAGTCCCTTCCGCGAATTTGCCGAGCCGTACGACTGCCATCCATTGATAAACCACGGTTCAATCTTCAAAGGAGCCGTGGGAAAAATCTGAACTCTCAACCATTAAAGAACCACGGCGGGTTGGACGAAACATACGATGACTGGTACGCCCAATTATCAAAGTTGTAATCGCTGAACAAACCTATGTACGACATGAAAATTCCAGCGTCGATATTGATTCCGTTCAGCGCATTGATGGGGTAGCCGCCATACGCCTCCGAGACATAGCGGTAAGCATCCCTTAGATCCCACTGCCCCTTCGCCGGACTAGGGTCGTTGCGCGGCGTGGGTGTGGAATACATACCAAACTGAGTCATGAAGCGCGCGCGAACATTGTTGAAGTGGAAATCGCCTCCAACGCCCAGTTGCTCCAATAGAATTTCGTTGGAGTGAAACAGTTCGCTGGATCCGCCCATCGAGTTGTCTTGCGGTTTGTTGAAGTCATAAACGTAATCGATATCGGCCCGGATTTCGGGGGTAAAGAACATCGAATCAAATGCCGCCTCTTTGGTGGGTGGATTGCCGTTCAGCCAGCTCCAATCCCAATCGGAAAAGGGATCAATCTTCGGCTTCTTGGTCGGAAAGGGATCGGAAGGCGCAACGCTGCTGGCCGCTCCCACAGCTTGCTGCCCCGACCCAACAACTGCAGGCGGGTTGGAAAAATTTGCCGCAGTGGCCGGAGCAAGGCTCGGGCCTCCAGTCTTCAACGTTTGCGGCTCACCGCGGTTCCCGGCAGACGCGGCGCCCTCATGTTGTTCAACTTCCGCCCGCAAGCGATCCAGCTCAGCCCTGAGCGCTTTCAGCTCTTCCCGCATTTCCTGCTGTTCGTTACTCTCGGTACTGGATTCGCCGTTCGCGGAAGTCGTATTCACCTTGCTGCTGGTTTGTGCTCCAGCTGAGACGCTTGGATAGCAGAGGGCCATCAATGAAAAAAAGATCCGAACCGCACTCTTCCCTCGCATGATTTTGGTTCTCCAGACCCGCCCGCCGATAATTGCTACCGCTGTACCTTGTAAACCGGCTGGCTTCAACTCCATAAGTTCCGCTGCCGACATCAAGAATCTCCGGCCCGCGCTGTTTACGAATTGGGACTACCCAGTAGCAGATCGTGGGCTCACTTTCACGGAGTAAGGCAAGTAGAAACCACAGCATGAATGCGGCTCCCGACAGCGTGATGGCTGCCATCACCAAGGCTACGTTCATACACCAGCCTCCCGCACCAGCGCACACAACTTCCGCGCGAGCATTTCAGTGGACCATTTCATGTGTAAAGGTGGTTTAAGGATTTCCTAAAGAATTCATAAAGACGAAGGTTGACGCTTGATTCTGCTCGAACCATTGTCAGGTTTTTATAACGAAAGATCCGCTCAACAGCCCCATTCCGCTTCGCCGGGCTGGGCAAAATATTTTCGTGACTTGGCTCCATCGTAGGCCGAGGATTCCAGTTCGAGCAGCGCCAGACGCGCTGCCGCTACCATGCGGCTCTTCTCCTGTGTAGGAACTTCCCTCCACGCGCTACTTCCTTGGCTTCCCTTACCAGAGATCTCCGGCATCAGCGCCTGCTGATAGTGATGGAAAAGCTCTGCCAACCGTTCCGGTGCCACTTCGTCGATCCACATGACCCTTATCTCCTTCGACCACGCATCGTTTGTCTACGCGGTTTTTCACTCACACGACTATTGGAGACGAAATCGCAGAAAATTCGAATAAGGGGTTCATAAAATGTTCGTAAGGACACAAGGAGAAGAAGTTCAGAGGGCCAATGGCTACGAACCCGGTTCGAAGCGGTAACCCACCCAGGGTTCGGTAAGCAGATATTTGGGCGAGGAAAGTTCACTCTCAATTTTCTTGCGCAATTGGCCGACGAAAACTCGCAGGTATTCGGGCTGCTCTGTACTATTCGGACCCCAGATGGCGGCGAGCAGCGTTCGATGTGTCAACACTTTTCCGGGGCGTTGTGCCAGATAAACCAGTAAGTCGAACTCTTTCGGCGTGAGATGAACTTCATGACCCCGCACCTTCACCGATCGCGTATCCAGATCAATGGAGAAATCTCCAGAAGTAATCACAGTGGACGGTTCCACGACGGAAGGACTCCGGCGCAACTGCGCCCGAATCCTCGCCAGCAATTCATTCATGCTGAAAGGCTTGGTTACGTAGTCATCGGCTCCCGCATCCAAAGCTTCAACCTTCGATCGATCTTGTCCGCGAACTGAGAGCACGATGATCGGCACCTGCGACACCTGGCGCACCTGGCGGCACAACCCGACTCCATCCAGATTCGGCATCGCCAAGTCCGTGATCAGCACATGCGGCGTCCAGTTCTTCATCAACTCTAGGGCCATCTCTCCGTCATTCGCCACCCGGATATCGTAGCCTTGCGCCGAAAGCGTAGTGCGCAGCACGCGCGTGATCTGCGGCTCGTCATCCACCACCAGAATTCGGCGGTGCTCGTTTGTCATCATTCGCTCACCGCATTTCCTGAGTCACGATGTGCACATCCACCGCCGGCGTATCGCGCAAGAACTTGTGAATCGCGGAAAGATAGAAGTATCTTTTCCACCCTTTGGTCGCCGAGCGTCCGAATACAACCTGAGTAATGTGATTCTCGCGCACGAATTCGGCTACCTTTTCGGCAACCACCTTACCCTCAGCCTTCACAACTTTGGCGCCTACGCTCTCCGCGAAACGGATATTGTCAGCCAGAGTCTTCTGGTTCTCGTCGCTCTCGTCCACGCCAGTATCCACGTAAAATACAAAGAGATCGCCATCCAGCGCCTGAGCCATGCGCGCGCCGCGTGCAATCAGATATTGCGCCGCCGGATTTGAACTGATGCACACTGCGATCCGCTCGCGCACCTGCAGCAGTTGACCATCTTCGTTCTTGAGCTCTGAAAGGGTCCGGTCGACTGCCTGCGTCACCTGCCGCAGGGCCAGTTCCCGCAGTGCAACCAAGTTTGTATTCCGAAAAAAATTCGCCAGGGCGCGTTCCACCCGCTCCAGCGGATAGATGTCTCCACGCCGCATGCGGGTCTGAAGCGCCTGTGGAGTCAGGTCCGCCATCACGATTTCGCCCGCCCGCCGGATCACCCAATCCGGCACTGTCTCCCTCACCTGTACGCCAGTAAGTTCGCGAATCGTCGGAGCCAGGCTCTCGATGTGCTGGACGTTCAGCGTGGACAGAACGTCGATCCCCGCATCCAGCAACTCGAACACGTCCTCATAGCGCTTCGCGTGCTTGCTGCCTTCAATGTTCGTGTGCGCCAGTTCATCCACCAGCACCACGTGCGGCTTGCGCGCCAGAATCGCGTCCACATCCATTTCTTCAAAGATGGTTGATTTGTATTCCAGCTTCTTGCGCGGGACCGTCTCCAAGCGGGACGATAGTTCCACAATCGGCTTGCGTCCATGCGTTTCCACCCCGCCGATCACTACTTCTTCACCACGACTGGCGCGCCTGACGCCCTCGCTCAGCATGGCGTATGTTTTCCCCACGCCGGGAGCGTAGCCCAGAAACAGCTTGAACACCGCCGGCCGCTGCTGGGTATCGACCTCCTTCAGCCATTCTTCGGGACTTTTAGGCATCGCCGCTTATTCTCCACGCCAGACGGGAAATTGTCGAATGTGATCGTGATTTTCCGACGAGCTCTTCTGGAGCGCTTCCCGAGAACCCTCACCGCAGAGAGACACAAACAAATTTCCATTTCTTGTTCTTTCCTGTGTTTTCTTTGCGCCTCGTGTCTCTGTGGTGAAAAGCTCTTCTTCGGTTACAATCGTGCCCGTGAAAGCCCACTGGCCGCAGCACTTGTTCCGCTTCATTGCATGCTTCGTCGCCGCGGAATTGGTAGCCCAGATTTATCGGCATCTTGTCCACGTCAATCCCACTACGGTTGCTTTGACGTTCCTGCTGATGGTTTTGTGGGTGGCGGCTTATTGGGGATTCCGCTTCTCTGTTTTTCTCGCAGTACTTGCCACACTCGCCTTCAATTATTACTTCCTTCCACCCATCGGGACTTTCACCGTAGCCGATCCACAAAACTGGGTAGCCCTGTTCGCTTTTCTGGTGACGGCAGGAATTGCCAGCGAACTCGCTGATCGAGCCCGCCGGCAAACCGCCGACGCGATTCAGCGCCGCCGCGATGTCGAACGGCTCTACAGTTTCAGCCAGCGTCTGCTCGCCACCGACAATGTGGCCGAGTTGCTGAATGCGATTCCGGCTTACGTTTGTGACGGATTCGGCGCCAAAGCCGCGGCCATGTACTTGCTGAGTTCCCGGCAAGTCTATCGCACCGACCCGAAAACAACATTGTTCCCGCTGCAAGATCTCCAGATGGTAAGTTCGCGCGGCGAGCCAGTGATCGACTCACAGCGCGGAGTCGCACTGACTCCTCTCCACCTTGGCACGCGCACCACGGGAGCGGTTGGCATCGCCGGACCCGCACTCTCCCGCGCCACTCTCGAAGCCCTGGGCAGCATGATCGGCATCGCGATCGAACGCGCCGGAGCCATGGAAAAACTGTCTCAGACCGAGGCTGCTCACCAGAGCGAGAACCTGCGCGCCGTTCTACTCGATTCGGTCACGCACGAACTGCGCACCCCGCTCACCGGCATCAAGGCCGCGGTCACCGGTCTGCTCTCCGATTACAACCTTGACGAGGCGCAGCGTCGGGAGTTGCTGACGGTTATCAACGAAGAAGCCGACCGCCTCGACCGCCTGGTTGGCGAGGCGACCGAAATGGCTCAACTCGATGCCCACAAAGTCGAACTTCATCTTGCTCCCGTGGAAATGGCAACGGTGATCGAGTCGGCCGTGGAAGAATCCAGAACCGTCCTCGCCCAGCATCCCCTGGAAGTGCGCGCCCCCACATCGCTGCCCAAGGTGCGGGTGGATTCCGACCGCATCGCCGAAGTCCTCAAGCAGTTGCTCGAAAACGCAGCCAAGTATTCGCCCCCTGCCGCCCCAATCACCATTACCGCGGAACGAAAAGGGGATCGCATTGTCACGAGCGTCACCGATCACGGCCCCGGCATCGATGATTTCGAGCAATCGCTGGTATTCGACAAGTTTTACCGGGGACGCGACCAGCGCTACAGTGTTCAGGGAACCGGCATGGGCTTAGCTATCGCGAAGGCAATCGTCGAAGCCCACAACGGCGGGGTCAGCGTGACCAGCCAGCTGGGCCGCGGCTCGGTCTTCTCCTTCGAGCTCCCAGTTGCCTGAGCCCTCGGGTGGCGCGGGGCTTCAGCGCTGCGATAGGAGCCCTGCGATAACCGAGAGTTTAACCCCTGAGGATATCAGTTTTTCAGCTTCGGCCTTTCGCATGTATCTACAATCTTGATGGCATCGATGGCGTCCTTGTCCACCTGCTCCGCGAGGATTTTGCCGTCTTTTCCAACCAGGAAATCCACTCGGCGCGCGGCCTTATCTTGGTCCACATAAATTCCGTACTCACGAGTCACTTCCCCACCCCAATCGCTGAGCAGGGGAAATGTAACTCCGATTGGGTCGGCGAAGGCTTGGTTAGCAAAGGCACGATCCACACTCAGACCCAGGGGCTGGGTTTCGGCACCTTCCCGCCCTTTCAAATCCTGCTGGAAAGCTTCCCTCTGCTTGTTTCAACTTCCGGGGAAAGCAAGAATGAAGAATGCCACCACAACGTTCTTCTTCCCCCGGTACTGGCTTAGGGAAACATCCTTAAGATCGTTGCCGTCGGAATATTTCAGTGTGCCCGCCGGCGCCATCTGGCCAACTTTCGCGATTGCCCTCGATGAAGACTCGGCTGGCTGGCCCTGAGCCACAGCCGGACTAGCCGCCGCCAATCCCAGCACGACAAGCAACCATAACGTTACCAGTCCTTTCGGTAGTTTCTTCTGCCTCGCGCTCGCCTCCGATTCGAGTCATAGCGTAACGGGCTCTCGAAGCAGTATCATTTTGAGTGAACGGTACGGCCATCACCGACACTCTTCAGCGTAGCCCGTTCGGCCAATCATCACCCGGCGTTCACACTGCCGGATGCGACCCTAAACCGGTTAATTCATTTTCAGATAACGGTTGCGCGCTATGAGCCTCGCCACACTGAACGACATTTTCTTTGCCGCCGTCGAGCGCAATCTCGACCGAGTCATGCTGCACCGCCTGGAAGGAAGATGGCTGCCCATCTCTTCGTCAGACCTCTGCCGCAGCGTAGCAGGCACGATCGGAGCGCTGCGGGAATGGGGCATCCAGAAAGGCGACCGTCTTGCCATACTCAGCGAGAATCGGCCCGAGTGGTCGATCGCCGATTTTGCTATCTTGCTGCTCGGCGCCGTCACCGTACCTGTCTACGCAACATTGACGCCGGAACAGACCGCCTTCACCCTGCGTGATTCGGGCGCCACGGTGATATTCCTTTCCTCGGAACATCAATTGCGCAAGCTCAAAAGCATAATTGGCAAAACCCAAATCAAAAGAATCGTGGTCATGGACCACCTTCAGATTACCGACGAGCCCGCCGCAACCTGCGCGCTTATGGATCGACTCCTGACCCAAGGGCCCCCCACCCTCGATCCCGAGACCGAAACCCTTGCTCGCTCGATCCAACCCGACGATCTAGCCACCATCATCTACACCTCTGGCACCACTGGAACGTCCAAGGGAGCAATGCTGACGCACGGCAACATGGCGTCGAACATCAACTGCTCTCTGCTGGGCTTCGATCTGCGGCCCGGGCTGATCAACATTTCGTTTCTTCCGCTGTCTCATGTGACTGCGCGACATGTGGATCTCGCCATGCTCTACCATGGCGTGACCCTGGCATACTGCCCTTTCATGGAGCATCTCCCTCAAACTCTGCTGGAAGTGAGGCCCAGCCTATGCGTTTCCGTCCCCAGGGTCTACGAAAAGATCTACGCCAAGACGGAGAGCACAGCTCGCGGCTTTCCCAAGCGAGCGATCTACCGCTGGGCGCTGTCTGTCGGTCGCACCCATAAACCACAAATTCTTGCGGGCGAGACGCCCACAACTGCAAGTTGGATGCTTGCCAACAAACTGGTGTTCTCGAAAATTCGTGCCGGCGTGGGAGGTAACGTCCAAACATTTATCTGCGGAGGCGCACCCCTGGGCCGGGAACTCGCCGAATGGTACGCCACCGTCGGAATCCGCATTCATGAGGGGTACGGCTTGACGGAGACCTCTCCGGTGATTGCCGTCAATACGCCGATCAACCATCGCATCGGGACGGTCGGCAAGACTCTTTCCAATATCGAAGTCCGCATTGCCGAGGATGGCGAAATACTGGTGCGTGGCCCTTCTGTCTTCAAGGGCTATTGGAATCGTGCCGACGAAACTCAAAGTGCTTTTCAAGACGGCTGGTTCAAGACCGGAGACATCGGCTGCATCGATGCGGACGGATACCTCTCGGTCACCGACCGCAAGAAAGAACTCATCAAAACTTCCGGCGGCAAGTTTATTGCTCCGCAGCCCATCGAAAACTCCCTCAAGCTCAACCCGCTAATCGGAACCGCAGCGATTGTTGGCGATAAGCGCAAATTCGCTTTCGTCCTCATTTCGCCCAATTTCACCCTCCTCGAAGATTGGGCTCGCTCCAACCATGTTGCTTTTTCTTCGCGTGCCGCACTGGTTGCCAACGTCAAAGTCCAGGCGCTCTACGATGGAATCGTGGAAGAGATCAATAAAAGTCTTGCCCGATTCGAAAGACTGAAACGCGTTCTCCTCGTGCCCGACGAATTTACCGCCGAGAACGGCACTCTCACTCCCACTCTAAAACTTCGCCGCCGTGTAATCGAAGAACGGTACCGCCGCCAGATCGACGACCTCTACACTCGGGCGGAAGATAGCGTCACCCCGTAAGCCACCGCAGAATTCACGCGTGGATAGCAGCCCACCCCATGCGGGACAGCGACCCTCGGCTGCCTGCTCTAAGCGAAGAGGAAGGGTCCGTCGAGCGCAGCTCGACATTTGTCCAACTCGGTTTACAATGAAGGGTCATGAATGACGCACTTCGTATCGCCGACCGCTGCTTCGGTTCCCGCCTGATCGTTGGCACGGGAAAATACAAGTCCTTCCAGGAAACGGCCCGCGCTCTCGAGGCCAGCGGAGCCGACATGGTCACGGTTGCGGTCCGCCGCGTGAATCTCGACCGCAGCAAGGAATCGTTACTTGATTACATTGATCCCAAGAAGTATTTCCTGCTGCCCAATACGGCCGGCTGCTACACCGCCGACGAAGCCATCCGCGCAGCCCGGCTCGGCCGCGAGGTCGGACTTTCCGACTGGGTAAAGCTGGAAGTGATCGGGGATCAAGCTACGCTCTACCCCGATGTGCAGGCCACGCTCGAAGCCACACGTGTTCTGGTGGGCGAAGGTTTCACCGTGCTGCCTTACACGTCCGACGACATCGTTTTTGCCAAGCGACTGATCGATGCCGGAGCCGCCGCAGTGATGCCGCTCGGAGCTCCTATCGGGAGTGGGATGGGGATTCAGAATCAGGCTCACATCCGCATCCTGCGTGAGATGATTACTGCCGTTCCTCTCATTGTGGATGCTGGCGTGGGCACCGCTTCCGACGCCGCCATCGCCATGGAACTCGGCGCCGACGCCGTCCTCATGAACACCGGCATCGCCAACGCGCAGGATCCCGTGCTGATGGCGGAAGCCATGCGCTATGGCGTGCTCGCCGGACGCCAAGCCTATCTTGCAGGCCGCATGCCGAAGAAGCTTTACGCCACGGCCAGTTCGCCGCTGGAAGGCGTAGTAAGGTAGCGCCGGCGTCCTCGCCGGCCGTCTGCTGACATCCCGTTTCGGCCTCGCCCGGAAAAGAACTCTGCACAACAAAAGGGCGGCTGCAGCCGCCCTTTTGCATAAACAAGATAGCTCACAACATCTTTGCGCTGTCCACGTGAATGTTATCGCCCATGACATGCCCGGTCACCGCGATGTGATGTCCCACATGATCCTTGAGCGCATCCGGATTGTCGACCATCAGAACCTTCTGATCCTTATCGGTAACAATCACCATCTTCGCGCCCGCAGCCAAGCATTTCTTGGTGCACGCCTCAGCCTTGTCGTTGGCGCCCTTCGCACCGCATTTATCATCGCTCACCCACCCGTTGACGGTGCTGCTCTTACCCATATCGTCAAACGCCATTGCCGTCAGGGCGAACACGAAACAGATTGCAAGACAAAGTACTAGAACTTTTCTCATGGCCGGTTTTTCTCCTTTTCGGTCCCATCGCGGCCCCACGCCGCATGGATGGTAGGGAATTCCAATCGCGGCCCCGGCAGTTACTCAGAATCTCCACCGATCGGCGATTGCCGAACTATAACACAGAACAAAGCGTCAATTTGTCACCCACCAAGACCACGAACATCCTCGTTTGCCCGCCATTCAAGAAACGAACCTGATTCGGGACAAACGGGGCAGCGTAGCTTCGCTTACTTCTTAGCCGAGTGACTCATCGCAGGGCCAGGATTGGCAGGAACCGTCGGCGGAACGTACACTAGTTCGCCCGGGCGCGCGTAGTGCAACTGCTCTCGAGCTTCTTTCTCGATTGCTCTTTCGTCGGCTTGCAATGCCTGGATCCGCTGCGCGTAGATCTCGTTTTCTTTCTGCTCCCTGATGATCCGCTTCTGCAGCGATTCATATTCGGCCCGCTTTTTCTTGTAAACGACCATGCCATTCGCGCCAAACATCACGTGTACCAACAGCACACCAGCCAGCAGCCCGACCGTGACGGTTGCGACCCTCCGCCGCAATGCATACAGCCGCGCAAAAAATGGACGCACAATACCAATCCAGGATGTCGCCAGTGCCTCCGCCCTGGGTGCATTCTCGGCCATGGCGCGCAGCCCGTCTTCCGGACGCGGAAATCTCCGCGTCCTCGTCAAGTTGCTTATTGGAAAATCCATTGCTTGGCCGCCCCGCTCAACTTTTCCAAATCCTGTTGACTACGCGCCTCGGAATACACCCGGACTACCGGCTCGGTTCCGGACAGCCGATAGCAAATCCACGAGCCGTCTTCAAAGACGAGCTTCAATCCATCTTTACGAACCGCTTCGCTCACCTTCCGCCCACCCAACTCCCGCGGATCGGACCCTAATTTCTTAGTGAACTTCTCCTTCACCTCGGGCGTCAAGTGGAAGTTCTCGCGCTGAGGAAAATAGGAACCAACTTGGTTACATAATTCCTTCAATTGCTCGCCCAGCGATTTCCCTCGCTTCGCCACCATCTCGCAACACAGCAATCCGGCCAGCACTCCGTCTTTTTCTGGTACGTGATGCCGAATGGACAGCCCCGCGCTTTCTTCTCCGCCAATGGCAATCTTGTCCTGCATGATCAGTTCGCCAATATATTTGAACCCCACTGGAGTTTCGTAGAGTTCCACGCCGCGCGCTTCGGCAACGGCGTTGATCAAATTGGTCGTAGCCACCGACTTCGCTACACCGTTTTTCCATCCCCGGCTCTCGACTAAATAGTCGAACAGCAGCGCGATGACATAATTCGGCTGCAAGAACGTCCCGTCCGCATCCACAATTCCGAAACGATCCGCGTCGCCGTCGGTCGCAATCCCGATCTGCGCGTTCTCCGAGCGCATTTTTTTTCGCAAGTCCCCCAGTAAGAGATCGTTCGGCTCAGGGGCATATCCGCCAAACAATACGTCGCGGTAGTCATGCACCGAGGCAACCTTCACCCCCGCATCGCGCAAAAACTCATCCGAGTATCCCCGCGCCGCCCCCCACATGGGATCAAAGCAAACCTGCAGATTGGCCTTACGAATGACATTTAAGTCCACGATTTCCCCAAGCCGCTTCAAATAACCCGGCTTAACCTCCAGCGATTCTTTGGCAGATCCGTCGCCTTGAATGTTCGATCCTGATGTCGAACCGTCCCGCTCCCCTGCAGCAATCTCCCCTTCGATTTTTTTTGTGACCTCGGGCAGCGCCGGACATCCATCCGGCGTCGAAAACTTGATCCCGTTATACTGCGGCGGATTGTGCGAGGCCGTAAAATTGATCACCCCATCCGCCTTGGTTTGCACTACGGCATAGGCAAAGGCCGGAGTAGGCGCGGGTTCTGCCACTACCATTGGCGTAATTCCGTGAGCCTGCAAAATCTCCGCCGCCATGGCGCAGAAAGTTTCGCCGAGAAATCGCGGATCGCGTCCTACAATCAATCGCGCTCCCTGCGGCTTTTGCGTAGCCAAGTACCGCGCGATCCCGGCCACTGCGCGGCGCACGTTAGCAAAGGTGAATTCCTCTGCCATTACTGCCCGCCAACCCGATGTGCCAAACTTGATCTGCGTTAACATGAAAAAGTACCTCTCAGATTGCAAATGCTGATTTTATATGACGGACAAACGAATCGTTCTGACCAGCACCGGCTCCGAGGAAGAAGCTCATAGGATAGCGCGGCATCTGGTAGAAAACCGAATGGCCGCCTGCGTTAACATCGTTCCGCAAGTGGGATCGATATATCGCTGGCAAGGCAAGGTGGACGAAGCTCGCGAATGGCTTGTACTGATCAAAACCACCGCCGCGGCCCTCGCTAGAGTACAGCAGGCAATCACCGACCTGCACTCCTACGAATTGCCGGAATGCATCTGCCTGCCAATCGAAGGCGGATCACCTAACTACTTAGCATGGATTGCCGAATCGGTCGCTGGCGGAGAGTAAGTTGAGGTATGTTTATGGCGCGGAGATCCTCTTGCCAGCGGCTACATTGCGGCCAACCCAACTTCCAGGTCCGCAATAATATCTTGCAAGTCTTCGATCCCCACTGAAATCCGGACCATACCATCTGTAATTCCGATTGCCTTGCGCCCTTTTACACCCAGAGCAGCGTGCGTCATCGTGGCCGGATGGGAGATCAGCGTCTCCACTCCTCCCAGCGATTCTCCCAGCGAGCACACCCGCAATCTCTTCAGCATTTTGTTGGCATTCTTCAGCGATCCCGTTTCAAAGGTGATCATTGCCCCAAAGCCGCTCATCTGCCGTTTGGCCAACTCATGTTGCGGATGATCGGGTAGCCCGGGGTATAAAACCTTTTTCACCTTCTTATGCTTGGCCAGAAAGTCCGCAACCTCGCGTCCGTTACGGTCGTGAATTTCCATGCGCGCCGCCAGAGTCTTCACGCCACGGAGCAGCAAAAAGCATTCGAAAGGAGACAGTATCGCCCCTGCGCACTTCTGCAGAAACGCCAACTTCTCAGCCTGCTCCGGTTTGCTGCACACCACCACACCGCCCAGCCCATCGCTGTGTCCGTTCAGGAATTTTGTGGTCGAGTGCACAACCATATCTGCGCCCAGCGCCAGCGGCTGCTGGAAGTAGGGCGACATGAATGTGTTGTCCACGACCAACTCAACTTTCTTGCGCCGGCAAATTTGGCTGATCGCCGGCAGATCACTCAATCGCATCAGAGGATTGGTGGGCGTTTCCACGTGCACCATGCGCGTGTTCTTGCGGATGGCGCGCTCGACGCTCTCCGCATCCGATGTATCCACATAAGAAAATTCTAGTCCGAAGTTCGTCAGCACCTGGTTAAACAGTCGAGGCGTACCGCCATATAGATCGTCACCGCATACCACGTGGTCCCCCACTTTCAACAGGCTGGCGATCGCATGAATCGCTGCCATTCCGCTGCCGAACACGCGTGACGCTATACCGCCCTCCAGCGATGCCAGGTTCTCCTCAAGCCGGTCCCGTGTAGGATTCGAAACCCGCGAATATTCGTAGCCCTTATGCTCCCCAATCCCCTGTTGTACATAAGTAGAAGTCAGATAGATAGGCACGTTGACCGCACCGGTCAAAGGATCCGGCTGTTGCCCATCGTGGATGGCCCGCGTGGCAAATCCAGCTCGTCTGTTTTTCCTCATTAACTCTGTCTCTGTTAAAAATCGCACTTTCAGCGTCTCTGCGGTAAAAACTTTTTCTAGATCCCACCTTCAAAAATCTTTTTTGACAAGTACCGCTCCGCCGAGTCCGGAACAATCGTCGCCACTCGTTTCCCCGATCCCAGCCGCCGCGCCACTTCCAAAGCCGCGAACACCGCAGCGCCTCCGCTCGACCCCGCCAGCACACCCTCCTGCGCCGCCAACTGCTTCACGGTCGCAAACGCATCCTCATCCGTCACCTTCATCACTTCATCGCACACCGAACCGTCGAAGGTCTTGGGAATAAAGCTCGCGCCAATCCCTTCCACCTTGTGCGGCCCCGGTTCTCCGCCACCCAACACCGAACCCTGAGTCTCAACGGCGTATGCCAGCACCCCCGGCACATGCTCCTTCATGTAACGTGCAATCCCCGTAAAGGTCCCGCAGGTGCCGCAGCCGAGGACCACCGCGTCCACTTTCCCGTTCATTTGTTCGAAGATTTCCACCGCTGTGGTTTCGTAGTGATAGTCGGGATTCGCCATGTTCTCGAACTGACCCGCCATGAACGCGCTCTTATCGCGGGAGACAACTTCCTTGGCTCGCCGGATCGCTCCCTGCATTCCTTCCTCATCCGGTGTGCGATCCACTTCCGCGCCCAAGGCACGCATGATAATCACTTTTTCCTCAGAGAAATTTTCTGGAACAAACAGCTTCACCCTATAACCGCGATTCACACCTATCAGCGCCAGCCCGATTCCCGTGTTCCCCGCCGTGGCTTCGACAATGGTTCCACCGGGCGCAAGCTTGCCTTCCTGCTCGGCGCGACGAATGATTCCAATGGCCGCGCGGTCCTTCACGCTTCCCCCCGGATTCAAGTATTCAAGTTTGGCGAAGACGTCGGCGGACCCGCTGGACGCGAGCCGCCGCAACCGCAACATGGGAGTTCCGCCGACTAGATCCGTAACGTCGTCGGCGACGCCGAGGTGAGAGGCTTCAAGGGTTTTTTGGTTCACTCTACAGGGTAAGGGCGACACTTCGGAATCGTCAATTGTTCCGGGCGATCGATCATCGCCAAGCCGTTACCTTCGTCACTCGTCCTCTTGTACTTACTTATTTCTGGCCTCATATCGCGGCTCCATTGAAGCCGCCGCCTGATTTCACCGATCTAGTACTCCTAAGCACCAATGCAGGAGCGCTCACTCGCTTCACCTTCAAGGAATCGCTAGAAACCTGCCTGTCGCCGTGTTCTGATTCACTTCATCCCCGCCGCCACCTGCGTTCTCGCATAGTATCCGCTCTTGGTGCGCACCGTCATTTTGCCATGGCCCTTGGCCTTGGCCTCCACGCGAATCGTGCGAAACCCGCCCGCACCCTTCGGATCGGTCGGCTTGTAGCCAATGGTGTACTGATTGCGGATGTCGTGCGCTACCTGGCGGCTGATCTCATCCACTTCGTCCAGCGTCTTCGGGAAAAATGCCAGCCCGCCGGTCCGTTGCGCAATGATCTCCAGTGCCCGCTTGGCCCGTTTGGGATGCTCTTCATCTCCCAAAATGCCGATCGCATACACGGAAGGTCCATTTTCCTGCTGCAGCTGTTTTACCGCTTGCTCCAGAGTCTCTCGACTGGCGTTGTCTTCCCCATCCGTCACCACAAACAGCACTTTGCGTTCGAGCTTTGCGTTTTTGAAGTTATCCGCTGAGGCGACCAGCGCCTCGTAGAGCGCCGTTCCACCTTTGGCGTCGATCTTTTCCAGTGCCTCTTTTAGCTTCAGCAGATCGTTGGTGAAGTCCTGATCGAGATAATATTCATCATTGAAATTCACCACGAACACTTCATCCTGAGGGTTACTTGATCTCACCAAATTCAGCGCCGCCTGGTTGACCTTGGCACGTTTTTCGCGCATCGATCCTGAGTTATCAATCACGATTCCCATCGCGACTGGGATGTCTTCGTGATGAAAAGAAACGATGGCTTGCGGTTTACCATCCTCGAATATGGTGAAGGCGTTCCGGTCAAGGTCGGTTACGATTCGCTGTCTGTCATCCACCACCGTTGCATGCAGGACGACCTCGTCCACATCCTTACGGATGACAAAAGTTCCGTTATCCTGGGTTTCCTGTTGGGGGCTCGAAGGCGGCGCAGTTGGTTGCGATTTTTGAGCCGAAGTCTGAACAGCTTCAGGTTGAACGGGGGAAAACTCCCGGCCCGCTTGCCCGGCGACCGGGTTAGAGAGCACCGCAGCCAGAGCCAGAAGCGCGCATTTTAGAAAGTTCAAGGAGTTGGGTTTATTCTTCGGGCGCGTAATATCCGGTTCTGGCATACACTCGCAGCGGTGGCAATCCCTTCGGCGGTAGTAACTTCACCTTGATTTTACGCCATTTGCCGTCCCGCAAGTCGTTGTGCGGACGATAGCCAAGCACGTATTGGTTCCGCAGTTCGACGCCGATCTTGGTGGCAACATCGGACAGATCGTTGGGATTTTCAACCGTAAAGGCACGCCCACCAGACAGCTCCGACACCTCTCCCAGCAATCCTGGGCCTAACCGTTCCTCTTGGGTCGGAAAATAGCGGTCGTAGATGCCGATCGCGTAAACCATCACGTCCGCTTCCTTGACCAGAGCCTTGATTTCGTTTTCCGTGTAGCGGCTGTGATTATCGCCTCCATCGGAGATGATCAGCAAAGCCTTCTTGGGGTACTTCGCCTGGCGCATCTTGGTGACGCCCATGTAAATCGCGTCCAGGAGGGCCGTACGCCGTCGCGGCACAGCGTAGATCAACTTGTTCTGAATTTCGTCCACCGAACTCGTGAAATCGCTGACCACCTCGGGCTCGTCTGAGAATGTGATCATGAAGAATTCGTCCTGCGGATTCGCGGTTTTGAAAAACTCCATGACCGCATCCTTCGCCCGGTCCATCTTGCTGCTCATGCTCCCGCTGGAATCGAAGATCACACCCAGAGAGACCGGAGCATCCTCGCTCGAAAACGTTTTGATCTCCTGGCCAGCACCACCTTCGAAAAGCTGAAAATTCTCCTTTTCCAGCCCCGTCACCAACCGATTCATCGGATCGGTGATGGTTACCGGGACCAGCACAAGGTCCGCGTTCACCTTCAGGGGACGCACGTGGGCATTCAAAGAAGGCGAAACGACGCTTCCCTTTGCGACCTCTTCCGCTTTGGCCGTATCTACAGTTCGCGGGGCGACGTGGACGTCGTTCACGTCCGTCTGCGCCCACGCCGGCATCGATCCGCTACCGCCGGCGCACAGCAAAATCAGCGGCACAAGAAAGGCCCTGCGGGTCAAATCGATGCTCATTGCACGCAGGTTCAAGGAGTTAGCAAAACCGGACTTCCCAGATCGGCAAGGTAACCGGCGCTCATCCACGGAGGACATAAGCACCTCATTTGGCCGCGATAGTAACACAGCTTTCCTCGAACGGCTGCGGATATTTTTGTCAAATCTTAGCGACAATCCCAGAAAGGACGGCCCGTTTCACAAGATTCGCTCCCCGCCCAGTAAACATCGAGCGGGAATCGGCTGACACCTTGCTACAATCAGTGGTTTCCATGGCCGACATCCATTCTTTCCGCGCTTTTCGTTATGATCCGCAATTGGTCTCTCCCGATCTGGTCGTGACTCAGCCCTATGACAAGATCACTCCTGCAATGCAGGACCGGTACTATGCGGCTAGTCCGTACAACCTCGTCCGCATCATCCTCGGTCGCCGGGGGCCGAATGACCATCCGGCAAATAATGTATATGCCCGCGCGGCCGGTGATTTTCGCGATTGGCAGCAGAAAGGCATTTTCCGCCGCGACGCTGCGCCATCCCTGTACGTATATTCTCAGCGTTTCACTCCCCCCGGTGCAAATTCAGCTCTCGAGCGTCGCGGCTTTATTGCCCTTGGCCGCATTGAGGATTATTCTGCCGGCATCGTCTTCCGCCACGAACAAACGCTAGCGAAACCCAAGGCGGACCGCCTCGACCTGCTCCGCGCCACTCACGCACACTTTGGGCAGATCTTCATGCTCTACGAAGATTCAGGCCAGGTTGAATCCCGGCTCGCCACCTCGGCCGAACCCGACGTCATCGTGACCGATGAATATGGAGTCGTCCACCGACTATGGCAAGTCTCCGATCCGCAACTGATCGACTCCGTCCGCTCGGCCATGAGCGACAAGAAACTCATCATCGCCGACGGGCACCATCGGTATGAAACCGCGCTTAACTACCGCAACGAATGCCGCGATAGGGCAGGCCGCCACACAAGTTCCTACGGTGATCCCGCTTCGCTCCCGGGCAGCGCCCCCTATGACTTCGTCATGATGACTTTCGTCAACATGAATAGTCCGGCTTTGCTGATTTTGCCAACCCACCGCGTCGTTCATAGCCTGCCGGTCTTTTCGGAGGTAGCCTTCCGAATGACTGCCAGCAACTTTTTCGACCTCGAAGAAGTCGACGGACCCCTCGACGCCTCCCGTGCCACCGCCATGCTTCGAGAGTGCGGCCGCTCCGGAACTACCCTCCTGGCCGTCACCCCCAATCGCGCCTTCTTGCTCCACCACCCCAATCCGAGCGCCGCGCAAGTGTTCACTGGTCTGTCCCTTCGCCAGCAATCGCTGGATGTCGTCCAGTTGCACAAGGTCTTGCTGGAGCATGTCTTGCAGCTAACGGAAGAGTCGATTCGTAACCAGCAGAATATTTCTTACCTTCGCGACGCTGCCGAGGCACTCGCGTACGTGCAAGGCAGCCCTCGTGCCAACATCGTTTTTTTGATGAATCCTTGCCGAGTATCGCAAGTTCGCGACGTCGCCTTCGCCGGCGAAGTCATGCCCCAAAAATCCACTGACTTCTACCCCAAGCTCCTCAGCGGACTGACGGTGTATGCCCTCGAATAGCAGTGTGGGGACAGCCGCCCCTTCGGCAAGCTCAGGGCAAGCTCTCGGCTGTCCGGGTGAGCGGCGCCCGGCGCCTCGCCGGTCTAACAAAATCCCGACGGGCTGGAATCCTCACTGGATCGATCGATTCCGGCCCCTCCTCATTCTGATGCTTGTTGCCGTCGTGCTTTCTGCCGCTTCTGCCGAAAAGCATCTTTCCGTCTACTCCACCGCCGCCAACTAT
>JBEKUD010000032.1:0-45982 GCA_049515395.1 Candidatus Sulfotelmatobacter sp.
GCTATCGGGCTGCATCGCGATGTTGGAGAAGTTTCCGCCAATCGGGTAAGTCTCTCCGGAAAACTGACGAAGGTTCATGGCGAAGAAAGGATCGGGCAGCGTTTTGTCTTTTACCAGAGCCGCGACCACGGTGGAGGGAACCGTGACATCGTGCCAACCCCGGGGGAGAAAGCCCGCGCTGGAAATGATTTCGCCTTTGGCCTCGACCTTGCTTGAGGATTGAAGGGTCCAATGATCGCGCAGGGCCAGTTTCTCAGTTGCTCGCGCGCCGGGATTTTGTTTTGACGACTGCGAGGCGGCGGTGTCTGCGGCCAGGACAAAGTGTGAACCGACCAGCAAAATTGCCGCCAAGAAAATCATGTACCTTCTTCGTGTAATCATTTGCTCCCCCGCGCACCCTCTTGGCGCGCGCAGACGCCGATCCCAGGACTTCGGTCCGCGAACAAGATGGATAACACGTCTATTGATACGTTTCAATAGATCATTTGAAATACAGGCGCGCGCGAGTTTCGTCGCGCAGGGCGATCCAGCGGCAGTCAATCCAGTGTCGCTTGGTTTATAATTACAAATTCTGCTGCAAACCTCCGGAGTAACAATAAGATGATTCGTTTTTTACAGACAGAAGGGCCGTTCAAGAAGATTGTGCTCAGCGGATTGCTGCTGCTCATCTGCGCGGCTATGGTGATCGCGTTTATTCCAGGCAATCTGGGTAATGACTTGATGGGTACGCCAGGCAAGGGCGTGCTATGCTTTTGCCCTTTTTTGCGCAACGGGCGGCCGACCAACTGGTTGACCGTCAGGCGCTCGTTTCAGAGGCGCAGCATCTGGGCTTTAAGGCTACTCCACAGGAAATAAAAGATGAACTGCAGCATGGCCGTTACTCCGAGATTTTCTTTCCCGGTGGAACCTTTATCGGCGAGGCCGAATATGAGGGTTTGTTGCAGCAACACAATCTCACCACGACCAGTTTCGAGGACTCCGTAGGCAAGGAAATTCTGATCAGCAAATTGCAGGCGCTGATCACCGGCAGCGCCTCCGTTAGCGAGGCCGCCATCCGTCAGGAGTTCGACAAGCAGAATACGAAAGTGAAATTTGAGTACGCCGTTCTAAAGCAAGACGACATCAAGAAGGGCCTTCATCCCACGACCGAGGAACTGAAAGCCTTTTACGACAGCCATCAAAAAAATTACGCGAATTCCGTTCCAGAGAAGCGCAAGGTCAAGTACGCCATGATCGACCTGTCCAAGATCGAAAATGGTGTGCAGGTAACCCACGACGAGTTGTCGTCTTATTACAACCAGCACCGGGATCAATACCGTGTCGCGGAGCAGGCCAAGGTCAGCCATATTCTCATCAAGGCGCCGCTTCCCGGGCCCGACGGCAAGGTGGATGGGAAGGGCGTGGCCGAGGCTCAACGGCGCGCGGAAGATTTACTCAAGCAACTCAAAGCGGGAGCAAAATTTGAAGAGCTGGCCAAGAAGTATTCTGAAGATCCCGGCAGCGCGAAGGAAGGCGGATCGCTGGGATGGATAGGAAAGGGCCGCACGGTTCCGGAGTTTGAGAAGGCCGCTTTCTCCCTGCCCATTGGGCAGATGAGCGACCTGGTGAAGAGCAGTTACGGCTTTCACATCATTCGCGTGGATGACCGGCAAGACGCCCACATGAAGACGCTCGAGGAGGTCAGAGACCAGATCGAGCCGATTCTGAAGCAGCAAAAGGCGCAGCAGATTGCCCAGAGGCAGGCGGAAGAATTGTTGCAGCAGGCCAAGACGCAGGGACTGGACGCGGCCGCGTCCGCCAAGGGCGTGCCTGAGGTCACCTCCGACTTTTTCAGCCGTAAGGACATGGTGCCCGGATTAGGGCCTTCGCCGCAGTTCATGGATGCGGTGTTTACCACGGCGGAGAAATCGCCGCCGGAGATGGCTCCAACGTCTCAGGGCTTCGCTGTGTTCGATTTGCTGGCGGTGAAGCCGCAGTCCACCCCAACTTTTGAGGAGATTCGCAGCCGGGTGGAGGAAGAATTCAAGAACGAGCGATCGAACGTCCTGTTGTCTCAGAAGACGCAGGAACTTTCAGACCGCGCCAAGACTGAGCATGACTTGAAAAAGGCGGCGAAGGAGTTGGGCGCCACGGTAAAGAACAGCGAATTCGTTGCCCCCGACGGTCAGGTTCCGGATATCGGTTCCATGACCGGGCAGGCTGCCGCAGCCTTCAGCATGAAACCGGGAGACATCAGCGGTCCGATCAACAGCGGGGCCAATGGAGTAGTCATTGCAGTGACTGACGTACAAGCTCCGTCGGAGGCCGACTTCGCCGCTAAGCGCGATCAGATTCGGGACTCACTCCTGCAGAGCAAGGAGCAGGAATTGTTCGCTTTGTTCGTGACCAACCTGCGCGATCAGATGGAAAAATCCGGCAAGATCAAAATCAACCAGGAAGAGATGAAAACGCTGACTCAGACCCGTAGTGAGTCGGGGATCTGAAGTAGTGATCAAGTTGCATGTCGTTTCCCCGCGCCGCAGGTATTCTGTTGCATCCCACGTCGCTGCCTTCGCGCGGCGGCATCGGTGATTTTGGGCCTGCGGCTTATGGGTTCGTCGATTCTCTCGCAGCGGCTCGCCAGGGGCTTTGGCAGGTTCTGCCGCTTGGTCCGCTAGGTTACGGGAATTCGCCCTATTCTTCCACCTCGGCGTTCGCCGGAAATCCGCTGCTGATCAGCCTGGAACGTCTTGCCAGTCACGGCTGGATCGACCAACACAAAATTTCCCATCTTGATTCCGAGTCGGATCCGGTTGCGTATGACCGGGTATTCTCCACAAAAATGCCGCTGCTCTTTGAAGCCGGCCGCGGCTTTGTCGCTTCCGCTTCGGCCAGCGTACGTGGCCGCTTTGAACATTTTTGTGCTCAGCATGCCTGGTGGCTCGAGGACTTCGTGTTGTTCGACGCGCTCCGTGCCCGGCAGAAACTGGCAAGTTGGAATGAATGGCCTGCGGAGTTGGCGCATCGCGAACCGGCCGCGATGGAAAAGGCGCGCAACGAGTTGGCGGACGATCTGAAGATTCGTAGCGCATTGCAATTTGCCTTCTATGAGCAGTGGCAGGCGCTGCGACGTTATTGCTCGGAGCGCAGGATTCGCATCGTGGGGGACGTCGCAATCTTTGTGAATTACGATAGCGCCGACGTCTGGATGCACCGCGATCTCTTCCGATTAAATGAAAATCTTGAGTCCGAGGTAGTCTCTGGTGTTCCTCCGGACTTTTTCAGCAAGACGGGACAACGTTGGGGCAACCCTCTCTACCGCTGGGACGTGATGAAGGCGCGGGGATACGAATGGTGGATCCAGCGCATGCGTTGGGCAACGCGGAATTGCGATTACATCCGGCTCGACCATTTCCGTGGCTTCGATCAATTCTGGGAAATTCCTGCGTCCGATCCAACAGCGATCAACGGCCGCTGGGTGGATGGTCCGCGGGACGACTTATTTCACAAGCTACGCGAAGCTTTGGGCGGCCTGCCCTTCTTCGCAGAAGACCTGGGCCACATCACGCCTGAGGTGCATGCGCTGCGCGAGCGGCTGCAGATTCCCGGAATGGCCGTACTTCAATTTGGCTTCGGTGACGAGGGCGCACACATGTACTTGCCCCATCGTGCCGCGGGCAAAGTGATCTATACCGGAACGCACGACAACGATACGACCGCTGGCTGGTTCAAGTCGGCGGCCGCCGATCACGAACGCCGCAACGCCGAATGCTATGTCGGCCGCTGCGACGACGGAATTCACTGGGCGTTTATCCGCGCCGCGCTCAACTCCGTGGCTGATCTTGCGCTGATCCCGTTACAAGACTTGCTGGGCCTGGGAAGCGAAGCTCGCATGAACACTCCAAGTATGGACGGCGGAAACTGGAAGTGGCGGCTCGCGCCGGGACAGCTCACGCCGGAAATCACTACGAAACTCGCTCATCTGGTTGAAGTCACAGACCGGCTCCCGCAGCCATTTCCAGTCATCACCGACGAAAACTTTGCGGCCTGATTGACCACTCTAAGTCTCAGCGACGAACAGCCAAGTTGTTAACAGAGTGTAAAACAGCCTGCGAAGCTTTGCGCCTTGCGCGGGATCGTGTATAGAAGTTACGGAGAGTTTTTCTGGCGAGCGCACCCATCATCGAAGCGCGGGCGATCGAGAAGTCCTATCCCCAACCGGATGGTACGCGCATCCAGGTGGTTGGGCTCACAGACTTCTCGATTGAGCCCGGAAAGATCATTGCGCTGCTCGGGGCTTCTGGTTGTGGCAAATCTACTTTGCTGCGGATCCTGAGCGGCCTTTCCAAACCTTCCTCGGGAGCTCTTTTCTGGCACGGCAAGCCCCTCGCCGAAGCATCGCCCAACGTGGCGATCGTTTTCCAAAGCTTCGCACTATTTCCTTGGCTTACTGTTCTGGAAAACGTGGAGGCTCCTCTGGAAGCCCGTGGCATTCCTGCTGTCGCGCGGCGCAAGCGCGCACTGCGCACCCTGGATACGGTAGGGCTCGATGGATTCGAGACTGCCTATCCGAAAGAGCTGTCCGGCGGAATGAAGCAGCGCGTGGGTTTCGCGCGCGCCCTGGTAGTCGAACCGGAAGTGCTGTTCATGGACGAACCATTCTCCGCGCTCGATGTACTCACAGCGGAAAATCTGCGCGGCGAACTGCTCGAGCTGTGGCTCAACAAGAAGATGCCGACCAGCGCCATCTTCATCGTCACGCACAACATTGAAGAAGCGGTTATGCTGGCGGACCGCATCGTCGTGCTGGGAAGAAATCCGGCGCGCGTTCGTTCGGATTTCAACGTGCGACTGTCCCATCCTCGTGATCGCAAGTCTGGGCGCTTCGTCGAGTTGGTCGACTACATCTACAAAATCATGACCGAACCGGACGTCGAACACGCGCTGCCTGATCCGGAGAGCACGGGAGAAATCGTGGTGCCGCCCGGTGGTCTAAAGAAAGCACCGGTGAGGACGAGCAGGTATCAGATTCTGCCGCATGCCCGCGTAGGGGGCGTCGCGGGCCTGCTGGAATTGCTGCACGATCGCGGCGGACGCGAAGACCTTTTCCGCCTCAGTGAAGAGTTGGTGATGGACATCGAAGACCTGCTGCCGATTCTCGAGGCCTGCGTCCTACTGGGTTTCGCCTGCTTGAAGGAAGGCGATGTTCAACTCTCGCCGCAGGGGGCGGCGTTCGCTGATGCTGACATCCAACAGCGCAAAGTTTTATTCCGTGCCGCCGTTTTGGAGCACGTGACGATCCTGAAGCAGATCGACAGTATTCTCAAACGCAAGTCGGACCGTTCCATGAACGATGAATTTTTTCACGACATCCTCGATGAGCATTTTTCCGAGGAGGAAGTGCAGCGCCAGCTGGAGACGGCCATGAATTGGGGGCGATATGCGGAAATTTTTGATTACGACCGCGAGAGCGGCCGCTTGACGCAAACCGAACTCACGCCCATCGAAATTGCGGAAGAGAACCCGAGCTCAGCTCCCGCTCCTAAAGTTTGATCCAGAATTCAAGTTGAGAGAGAAAGCCGGCGCATGAAGAAAAGCATCAGCCTGCGGGGATTCTCGGCGTATCGCCGGTGGTCGCTGCTGCCCAGTCTTGAAGTCTCGCGCCTTCCCGATGTCATTATGTTTGCGGCGGCAATCGCGCTCTTTTATGGCGTGGTCAGGGTGGGGCGCGGGTGGTTCGGTCCGTTCACTCCTTCCGTGGAGATTTCGCGCAGCCTGCACGCGCTACCCGCCTACGCCGGCTATTCGCTGCTGCGCATCACCGTCGCCTACGTCCTGAGTCTGGCATTCACCCTGGTATACGGATACGTGGCGGCCTACAACCCGCGCGCTGAGCGCTTCATGATCCCGCTACTGGACGTGCTGCAGTCGATCCCCGTGCTCAGCTTTCTTCCCGGGGTGATGCTGGCGATGGTGGCGCTTTTTCCCGGAAGGCAACTCGGCGTGGAACTGGGAGCGATCCTGCTCATTTTTACTGGGCAAGTGTGGAATATGGCGTTCAGTTTTTATGCCTCGCTGAAAAGTATTCCGAAAGACATGCGTGAGGCTGCCACGATTTACAGCTTTAGTGGGTGGCAGCGTTTCACGCAACTGGAGTTGCCTTTTTCCGCCATCGGTCTGGTTTGGAATTCGATGATGTCGGTAGCCGGAGGATGGTTTGCCCTCATGGTTTGCGAGATGTTTGTACTGGGCTCGCGCGACTTTCGTCTGCCCGGCCTGGGTTCCTATCTGCAAACGGCAGCCAGCGCCGGGGACACCACTTCGATCCTCTGGGGGGTGGCAACCATGATTGCAGTGATCGTGTTGCTGGATCAGTTCATCTGGCGGCCGGTCATCGCGTGGGCGGAAAAATTCAAAGTGGAGCAGGTGGAGAGCGCTGATGCCCCGCGATCGTGGGTGCTTAACCTCGTCGAGCATTCTACTGCGCTTGCAAGAATTCGTCAGAAAACCCTTCGGCCCTTGAGCGAGGGCCTGCGATTGCATTTCGCGAGGAAGAATTTACGAGGCCATGTCGAGAAACCTTCATCGCCATGGCGAGATTGGACGTTCCGCGCGCTGGGTCTGCTTGCACTGCTTGCAATCGGGTACGGAGTTGTGCGCGTCGCGATCATCCTCAGTGGGTTGCAGAAGGCTGAATTGCAGGTAGCCGCGTTCGGATTGGGCGCAACTTTCCTGCGAGTGAATCTCGCTTTGCTGATTGGCACGCTGTGGACCGTTCCGGCCGGAGTGGCGATCGGCTTCAACCCGAAACTGGCGCGGATTGCGCAACCTCTGGCGCAGATTGCGGCTTCCGTTCCGGCCACCGCCTTGCTGCCCGTCATTCTTCTCGTGCTCATCCGCATGGGAGGCGGCCTCGGCATCGCCTCCATTGTCGTCCTGTTGCTGGGCACGCAATGGTATGTGCTGTTCAATGTGATCGCCGGCGCAATGGCCATACCCACGGATTTGAAAGAATGCTGCTCCGTGTTCCATGTGCGAGGCATTCAGCGCTGGAAGACGCTGATCCTGCCGGGAGTCTTTCCCTACCTTGTCACTGGGCTGGTGACGGCCTCCGGCGGGGCATGGAATGCCAGCATCGTCGCCGAATACTTTCACTTCAAGGGCCACATCTACACCACGACTGGACTCGGCGCCATCATCAGCCAGGCCACCGATAGCGGCAACTTCGATCTGCTGCTGGCTGCGACCATGATGATGGCAGCTACGGTGGTGACGATCAATCGTCTGGTTTGGCGCAAACTTTATGCGCTGGCCGAGACGCGCTTTCGTCTTGAAACGTAAGCTAGGAGCAAGATTCAAGCTGTGATCCAGCTATCGCGTGGCTTTTAATTGAGTCGCTCCGTTTGGAAGAATGCAGGATTGTGAAGCACCTGGCAGAGCCTCTTTCAAACGTACTCCGAGAGTTGCAAGTTCCTCTGTCTTCATCAGCCGCTGCATGGCCTCGAAAAGCTGGCGCTCTTCTTTGCGGATGTGGGCCGAAAGGTGTTGGCCAAAGTCGCGGACCTCGACCGCGGACATGCGTCGAGCCTTTGCTTGAGAGAATAATTCGCGCAGCCAACCGTGCTCCGCAAATAACTCATCGAGGAGCAGCTTCAACTCTGATAAACGACGAGCCGCCGGAAACAGCACATCTTCTTCTGCGGTGAAATGAACATCGAGCTCATTTTCGAAGAGCCACTCAATCTCCGCTTGCCAAGACGGCAAGTCTGCGTCAGGAATGGGCTGCGCGCGGGCGATGCGTACGCACAACGCCAAAGCCCGCTGGTGCTGGTGAGACAACGGAATTAAGTTCTTTTCGCGCAGCATGGAATTTTACAAAGCGCAGCCGGATCGTCAGGCCACGCCCACCGGCTCGGTCTCGTCTGGCGCGACGGCTGGGCGCACCGTCAGCCAATCCGTGCGGACGCGCTCCCACTCCTGAATCAGCATGCCGTTAGCCTCGAAGAAGGTGCGAATGCGCGAGCGCGCCCAGCCGACTACTTCTTCGAGAATCGGAGCCAGCACCGCCAGAGCACTGGTGCTCAGCACGGTCCGCTTCGCAATCTGCGAAACATGAGGCGACTCCGAAACCGCGATCGTGAGGCCATCCCGCGCATTCAGCTGCAACATTACGTGAATGTCCGAGCTGCCGTCGCCCGAGTAAATCACGTGATCCGCTCCCATGACGTGTTCGGCCAGCAACTGGTTGAGCACTGCAACCTTTCCATAGCCCGCGGTAGCCCGGACAATACTTTCGATCTCCCCGGATGGCTTATAGAGGAACTCCGTTCCGAAGATGTGATCGCGTGGAACAATGCCTTCGAGCGCAGAATGAATCACCTCGACAGGCGCAGCGGAGAGAACATAAAAATCAAAAAAGTGTCCGTCCACGCCGTTTGCCAGGATCTGGTAAAGCAGTTTAATGTCACCCTTCAGCCGGATGCGCTTTCCGACTTCATGAAGATGTTCTTTCCGCACCTTTGCCTTGAACTCCGGGTCGTGAAGGAGAAGATAGGCGAGCTCCGCTCCTTGTTGCACCAAATTGATCTTCGCCATGCCTTTGGCTTTGCGTTCGAACTCTCCTGTTGAAATGCCAACCAGTTCGGCCAGCACGTAGCCGGAGTCGTTGAAGGTGAGCGTCTGATCAAAGTCGCTCGCAAAAATGTAGCGTTTCAAGGGCTTGTCTGCCATATGATCCTTAGATTCGCGGTGCAAAGCCTAAGGCC
The DNA here is from genome assembly GCA_049515395.1 of Candidatus Sulfotelmatobacter sp. Classification (GTDB taxonomy): domain Bacteria; phylum Acidobacteriota; class Terriglobia; order Terriglobales; family Acidobacteriaceae; genus Sulfotelmatobacter. The sequence continues at coordinate 8,745 of JBEKUD010000032.1, forward strand.
CATTAAAAGAATCGATAGGAATTATAAGCGGTGCTGGCTAAGTCGTTGTCAATAAACGAAGACATGAATCCGTGGTTCAGATTGATCATTCTCGTGGTTAGGAAAGTCAACCTTCGGCCCGTCTTTACTAAATTCGCCGAGACGTCCAGAATAGAAGTTCGTCCCGCGAAGTTGGTTCTACTCGATGCGGGCGAATAGCGCCAAATCTACAGGAGCCTTCATGCTTGCCTCTGGTGAACTTATTCGTTCGATGAATTACGTGGACGACATCACGACCACGTTGCGCCGCATCTGCATTTCGATTCCCGCCATGAACGTCGAGGAACGCAAACGCCTCGCCGACAGTTTGCGCGCCGCTGGTGTCGCGCTGAATGATGCGATCAAAGATCTGGAAAAGGAAAGAGTGGTGGCACAGTAGTGGCAGCGATTAAAACCATCGCTGTGATCGGCGCCGGAATCATGGGCCGGGGAATCGCGCACGCCGCGGCCCTTGGCGGCTACCGCACGATCCTGGAAGATCTTTTGCCAGGCGCGCTGCGTCGAGCCGAGAGCGAAATTCGCACCAATCTCGACAAGGCGGTGGAATTGGGCAAAGTTTCGTCGCCCGAAGCAGATGCAGCTTTTCATCGTTTGGAGTATGCGGGCTCGGTGGATGAAGCGGCACGCGAGGCCGATTTGGTGATTGAAGCGGTGCCGGAAGAGATGGAATCGAAGATCGAGATCTTCACGCTGCTCGACAAAATCTGCCGTCCTGCGACCCTTCTTGCATCGAATACCTCCTCCCTTAGCGTCACCGAAATTTCCGGCGTAACCTACCGCGCGAAGAAATGCGTAGGCATGCATTTCTTCAATCCCGTGCACAAGATGAAACTCCTCGAAGTGGTTCGGGCTTTGGAAACAGACGACGACACGCTAGCTGCTGCTGTGGAAGTGGGGAAGCGGATGCGCAAGGAAGTGGTGGTGATCAAGGAGTCGCCCGGCTTTATCACCAGCCGCATCAACGCCATGATCGGTAACGAGGCGTTTTACATGCTGCAGGAAGGCGTTGCTTCCGCGGCGGACATCGACAAGGCACTGAAGCTGGGGCTGAATCATCCCATGGGCCCGTTTGAGTTGGTCGATCTTGTGGGGTTGGATACGCGGTTGAACATTCTTGAATCTCTGCAGAAATCGCTGGGAGAGAAATTTCGTCCCGCGCCGCTCCTGGTTCAGTATGTGAAGGCAGGCCGGCTGGGGCGCAAGTCGGGCCGCGGAGTATATGACTATCCTGAGGTTGCGGCCGAAAAGAGCAAGATCGGGGTTTCTGCGCCCGAACCGGCAAGCACGCTGACCGGAGTCAAGCGCTAACTTCCGGGGCAACGCCCAATTTGCCTGCGGCCAAAATTTAGACCCGACAGAGACTCCATTATTTCCTGCTCCACTCCTTTACCTCCAATCAGCACGTGAAAGCTTTCGCCCATGCCCGCAGGGGTGACCAGATGCTTGAGTTGCAAGGCAACTTTTGCCCGCTCCTGCGGTACGCGGCATTCTTCAAAGGCATCGGCAAACTGATTCGCTTCGCCAACGCCCATCAGGAATTGTGACTGGGTTAGAAGTTTGTGCGTCTGCATTTCATGCTTTTCGGCGACCGCAGCCAGGGCGCTGAAATTTACCTCAGCGGTGATGTCCTGTTCGCCCGGAGCTTCATAGGGATTAGCGCTGACCGAATGCTGGCGTATCGCTTTCAGTGTTCCACGATGGCGCCCGGCGAGTTGTTCGTCGCGCGTGTAGCCGTAGTCGATGGCGATCATAAATCCATGTTGAATGCTCGCGGCGACGCGATCCATACATTGTTGAGCGGCCAGATTTATTTCGGCCCGTTCCCCTGGTTCGGGATGGACGGAATAGCGATCAATAAATATCAATTCTTCGGGAGAAGCTTGTGCCCAGGTTTCGAGAAAGCGCCCATCGCGGGAGTCGATGCGCAGGGAGCCTTTCGCGCTGAGTATTTCGACCGGAAGCGCGTCGAAAAATTCGTTGGCGAAAAGGATGGTGTGTGCGCCCCGGATTGATGGGTCATGGTGAGGATAGACTTCCGCGATTTCCACTTTGCCCGACTCCAGATGGCGCGCGAGAGTTTGGCGAATTCGCTCGCGCAGCGTTTTTGAACTCTCGACGAGGACGTAGCGCAAAGCTCGAAAGAAATCCGGAAATTTCTTTTCCGACCAACCGAGCACATCTTGGCAGAACAGGCCGCGGCCAGGGCCGAGTTCGATCACTGCGATTTGATTTGGCGAGCCCAGGGAGCGCCACATCTCTTCCCATTGGCGGGCGAGCAGGCGACCGAAGACTGCGTGCACGTCGCTCGATGTGTAGAAATCGCCAGCTTTGCCAAATTGCTCAGCGCTTCGCGAGTAGTAACCAAGTTCCGAATCATAGAGACAATGTTCCATGTAGCGCGAAAAGGGCATAGGTCCAAGCTCGCGAATCTCCTCCTCGATCTTTCGACGTAGAAGGCTCACGACTCCTGCTGCCGGCGCTCGGCGCGATCCTGCGGGGTGCGGATAAACATCTCGACGAAGTAGTCGTGCAATGCGTCGTAAAGCTGGCGCTGGAAGCTCCACTCAAACTGGGGATGATCGAGGTCGCGAGGATGCAGGTCGAAGTAATAAGTGTGCACTGGCATAGACTCGTCTTTGAAACGGATGATGACTTCCACTCCGTCTCCCTGGGCGCGCGCAGAAAAATTCAACAGCGGATGATCGTACAGCCGCAGTTGCTCAAGAACCCGGTCGAGGCGAGCGTTGGTGATTTCCGACATGGGAGGATTCTAGCGGAACCGAGGAGATATTTGGCAACCACAGACACAAGCAGGCGATTGCTGTTGTCTCCTCTCACTTGGAGAGAGATCAAGACATGTTTTGTTTAAAGTACAGCTTCCGTACAGTCATGCAGCCATGATTGAGACTACCTACGCGATCTTCGCCAGCGCTTGGCCTCCATACTCGATCGCGTGGCCAGCGATCACGAGGTGGTGATCGTGAGCCGCAGGAGCGGGAAGAAAGTCGCCATGGTTCCGGCGGATGAATTGGCCGGGCTGATGGAAATCGCGCATCTGTTGCGGTCGCCCGGGAATGCCCAGAGACTGCAGTCTGCCTTACGGCGGGCGACTGGATCGAAGGGGAAGCCGGAACTGCTGGGCAGACTTTGGCGGGAGATGGGCTCTGCCACGGAGCGTTGAGCGGGAGGCGATGTTTCACCCCGAGTTTCGACAACACATGCGTTACTGGGTGGAGACCGACCGAAAAGCCGTTCTTGGTAGCTTCGAGCTCATCGAGGCAGTTCTGCGTGACCCGTTGGTTGGAATCGGAAAACCTGAACCCTTGAAGTACGTGCTTGCAGGATGTTGATCGCACCGGATCGCGCAGAGCACCGCCGGGCTTATCGCGTAACGGAACGGCGTATTGATTTCTTACAGGCGCGCGACCACTCCTGAATGAATCCGATCTACTCGTAACGCAGAGCCTCAATCGGGTCGAGCCCGGCGGCCTTGAAGGCGGGCAACATGCCGCTGATAACGCCGACGAAGGTAAGAATGGCGGTCGACCAGATCAGCGTCGCCGTATCGATGTAGAGATGAATATCACCCTCGCTGGCATCTTCGATGAACGCGCTCCACAGAGTCAGTGAGCCGACCGACCAGGAGACAAGATAAGCCAGCACAATGCCCAGCATTCCGCCCAAGGCCGTAATCACCAGGGCTTCAGCCAGGAACTGAAAGAGAATGTGCCAGCGGTGCGCGCCCAGGGCTTTCTCCACGCCGATCTCGCGCGTACGCTGCGTCACCGAAACCAGCATGATATTCATCAGGCCTACGCCACCGATCCCCAGCGTCAATAGCCCGATAAAGCCCAGCAGCAGCTTGATACCGACGGTGATCACCGTGAGGTCGGCAAGATCTTTCACTGCATCGAAGACAAAGATGGCGCGATCGTCCTTGGGATTGAAGTTGTGATGGAACGCCATCGAGTTGCGCACTCCCGCTACCATCTTGCTGTGATCGCCCTCGTAATCCATCATGATACCGTCGAGATAGTAGCTGTTCTTGAGGTCGCTCATGGCGCTATATGGCACATAGACGAGAGAATTCATGTCCTCATCGCCATTGGAAATGGTGTGCCGGAGAACCGCGACCACCTTGTAAGTGATGCCGTCGATGCGGATGCTTTCACCCATCGCATTCTGACCGGAGAAAAGTTTCTTCTTCACCGTGGACCCAATCACGGCCACGCGGGTATGGGTGAAGTCTTCCCGCTCGCCAAAGAACGTGCCTTCGCCCACATCGAGCGCGCGAATTTTCTCATAGGTGGAGTAGACGCCGTGCACGCCGTAGCTTCCGCTGCGAGTGCCAAACGCCACCAGGCTCTGCTTGTCGACCTCGGGCGAGATGCGGGTCAGCATGGGGCACTCGGCGCGGATGAACTCGAGATCGTCGCGAGTCAGCCGTACCTGCACGCCTGCTTTAGTGCCTCCCGCCTGGATCGAAGTGCGTCCTGGAAAAATCGCGACCAGGTTGCCTCCGAAAGTGCGAAAGGCAATCATCAAAGCATTCTGAAAGCCGGAACCGTAGGCGAGCAGCAATACAACCGTGGCAATGCCCCAAGCCATGCCGAGCATGGTGAGCACCGAGCGGCGGCGATTGTGTTTCAGTGCGTTGAATGCCTGCTTGCCCAGTTCGCCAAACATAGCGTCCTCAACTACTCTTGCCGCAGCGCTTCCACCGGGGGAAGCAGTGCCGCTTTGCGCGCGGGATAAAGGCCAGACACAATGCCTGCGATAGAAAGCGAAATAATAGCGACGATAGCGGAGGCAGGCACAATGCGCGGCGTGTCGAATCCCTCCGGCGAAGGCAACTGCGCCAGCAGAGCGACAAACGCTCCAGAAATTGCCAGGCCGACGCCACCGCTGAACACCGTGAGGAACGCACCCTCGACGAAGAATTGCGTCATGATGTTGCGATGCGTGGCGCCTAAAGCCTTTCTGAGACCAATCTCCCGCGTCCTCTCGGTTACCGAAACCAGCATGATGTTGATGATGCCGATGGCGCCCAAGCCGAGCGTGACCAATCCCACGACCCCCAGAAAGTAATCCATGGCGTCAAAAATCTTAGCCACACGAATCGCCCCATCGATGGTGTCCCAGTCCATGAAAGCATCGTCCAGAGTGGAATCGAAACCATGCCGCCGCGCAATGATGGAGTGAACTTCATTCTTGGCTTCAACATGCAGCTCTTTCTTAATGGGCCGGTAATTGATGAACGAAATCGCATTTTCTGAATTGAGCGCCTTCAGGGGAAAAAGCATGCGCATCGTGTCGAAGGGCACGAAGATGCGGTGGTTGGTACCGTTCTCCCCCTCTTTGCCGATTTTCGGAATGACCCCGATTACCTTGAAATCCATGTCGTTTAGCAGAATGGTGCTGCCCACGGCAGGCTCTCCCGGAAACATATTCTTGAGCAGTTCCCATCCCACAACGGCGACGCGCCGATGCTGCGTGTTATCCTCGTGGTTGAACCAGCGTCCCGGCTCAGTCGGGATGTTGCGAATCTGGTTGTATTCGGGGACGACGCCGAAAACCTGGCCGTTGGTTGACCCGTAGTCGCTGACAGCGCGGATGTCGTCGCGCTCCAGCACCGGAGAAACGGCGCGCAGAAATCTGTTCTGGTCCCGAATCGTAAAGTAGTCCGCATAGGTCAGATAGTAAGGTTGTCCTGACTGGTAACTGCCGGCCACCGCCGGGATGCGCCCCGGGAAGACAAACATGATGTCCTGACCCAGTTCTGCCAGATTCTTATCCTGCCCGCTGCGAAAGCCTTCCCCCAGACCCACCAATAGCAGCAACGAACCCACCCCCCACGCGATTCCAAACATGGTCAGGAACGAGCGCAGTTTATGCGCCCACAACGTGGAGAGCGACTGCCGGACGATATCAAGCAGCATGCGCATACGTAGAATGGACCCCACGCCTCCGGCGTGGGGCGTGGGGGTCCCGGGTAAAGTTCGGGCGAGGGATCTCAATCCCGCCCATCACGTGATCCGAGATACGCAGCCGGGCACAGCGAAGTTCCCTGCCGTCGTTATTTCCTTAGACCATGGCGAGGGGAAAAAGGTTAGCCAGGAAGAATGAAGAGTAAGAACGATTCCGTGAAGGAGAGTTTCGATTGTTTCTCAGAACTCGAAGTATCCGCCGGATTGTGCGGAAAGCCTGGCTCCAGCCGTGCCGGTTGGCGGCAGCGCAGTCAATACTGCACTCAGGTTCTCCCAAGCTGCCTGATTTAGAGCCGGGTCTGAAGATACGAGCTCTCGAATCATTTCCCAAGCTGCCATATTGAGTGCACCCTCCGGCGGAGGCCCCATGGCCAGCGAGACCGAGCATTGTGGACAAAAGCAAATGCGCTGTGCCGCGGACTTTTGCCTGGGCTTGATTCCGACTGTCTGCGCAAACAAATAAACAGCGACTGATTTTTGTCCGGTCTCGATGGGCCGATTGCAACGCAGACAATACATGTTCTCCAAGAGACGCTCCTGAGTCCGACTGGGGCACTCGCCATCCATACTGTATTTTCTGTTGAAGGGGATGCAAGTATGCAGAAAGATTCTGGCAGCTGCAGTTTGGGAGGAAGACAGGCGAACCCTTCTTCCATCGAGAACCAACCTTTGCTCTAGGCAGAGGCCGACGTCCTCGTGCACTCTGTAGCGATGACTGCCGGCGCGAAAAATCGCCGAATCTTGCCCTCGGCCCTGATCTCATCGAGGGTCCGCCCATCCGCGTTGCGCGCTAAGGCCGTTCGAGTCTCTCAACTCCGGAGAGTGCGCGACTGCGAACAGGTTGCAGCGGTATGCTACCGGCTCCGCCGCGGCGTCATCGAGTTCCTGCTGGTCCAGACCCGCGGAAGCGGGCGCTGGACTTTCCCCAAGGGCAGCGCCGAACCAGGCCTGACCCATGCTCAAGCCGCCGCGATCGAGGCTTTCGAGGAAGCGGGGGTGCACGGGCGGATCGAAGAAGCTCCATTCATCCGTTACGGTTGCCGCCGGCCAGCCGACACACAGGGAGTCTCACCATCCGCTGCGAAAAGCCTCATGGTTAGCGCCCATCTATGCGAGGTGGTACGGCTCTGCAAGCCAAAAGAGTCAAACCGGAATCGTACATGGTTCTCCGTTGAAGATGCGAAACTGCGCCTGCGGGAAGGGCGGAAAAAGGCAGACGGGGAGGAGTTTGGCCGAGTGGTGCAGCGGGCCTTAGCCCTCATCAGTCAAGCCCTCGATGATCAGGCGCGCAACAGAATGAACGACGAGGTTGATCGGTCGCGACCGGCGGCGGCGCCGGCAGAGCCACTGCAAGAGGTGCAGTTCGAGCCGTTTGCGCAGGCTCAACGCCGGTTAGAACAAAGTTCTTTCGGGCCCTCTGTGCCTCGTATGCCCCGCGGGCTTGCTGCAGCGCGCAAAGTTCTTGCTCCCGCTCGTGACAGCCACCTTCGCCATCCCTTACGGGGTGACGTTTTGTCCTTCAGCCCTTCACAGCAATTCATTCAAAGCTCCAGGTTGCTGACCGGTGCTAAAAAGGTCAAAGCTTAAAGAACAGGCAGTTACAAGAACGTCCAAGAGTTCTGACTACTCTTTGTTCTTCGGCCGCGCGAAAGCTTTTTGAAGATACCTGCGAGCCTCTTCAATAGCGCCGAAGGTATCGTCGTTCGTCTGGATGGCTTGCCGGTATTCGTTGATGGCGCGCTCGCGCTGACCAGTGATGTCGAAAATCTTTCCTAGCTGAATATGGCTCCAGACTTCTGTCCACCGCGGATCCCCATTGCCATTGATGGAAGAACGGTACGAGTTTGCCGAGGATTGGTAGTTTCTCTGGAGGAAGAAAATCTCCGCAATCCGGTAATGGGCCAGTGAGCTATTCTTGTTTTGATCGAGTGCCTTGTTGAACTCCGCCAGTGCCCCAGCAAGATCGCCCTGCTGCTGCAAAGCCTGCCCGCGCAAAATCGATGCCCGCAGCTTTACATCCGAAGAGTTGGTAAGTACGTGATGGTCCGGATCGACCGCAATCCGGCGCGGTCTTCCGAAAGTTTCTATCGTAAACGGCGAATTGGTGCCGACAACTTCAATTTGCTTGTTTTCCGTTTTGCCGTCCGTGTCGATGCGCACGTCAACCGGCATGCGAAACAAATCCAGATCCTGGGAAATCTCGCCGGTCACGCGGAATCCCTTGTTGTTGCCTAAACGATAGGTCGTGTACTTCAACTTGAACTCCGGAGCTCCTGTCGAATCGAGCCATTGGGAGAAGAACCAGGTAAGCTGATCTCCGTAATATTTTTCCGCGATAGCTTGAAAGTCCGCGATGCTGGCGGATTTCCCCGAATAGGTCCCGGCGAATTCCCGCATCGTCTTCAGATATTTGTCTTCCCCTAACACCCAGCGCAGCATGTGCAGAATCATCGCGCCCTTATCCGTTACCAGCGATTGGAATTCGGTCGAGAAAGGATCGAGCTTGCCGGCGCTGGAGAGCGGGATGTTGTCATAGGCCAGCGCTCCGACCGACATATCCTTCACGGCCTCTTCCAGACCGGCAGCTCCGGCGGCGTTCTCCACGTACATGGCTTCGGAGTAACGCGAAAAGCCATCGATCAGCCACCAGTCATCCTTGGTTGCCGGACTCACCGACACTCCCCACCATTGATGGGCGATGGTGTTGGCCAACAACCGATAATTCGTCTTTTCGGTGATCGAGGGACCCGCAATGGCGGCGATCTCCGGCGCCCACGCGTAGGGTACGGTGTCGCCCGGAAGCTCCACTACGTTCAGCCGCTGCGAAAGTGGGGTCCCATAGAGAGTGACGAAGTAGGTAAACTCCTGCACTGCTGTGGTCGTGTATTCGGGCGCCAGCTTCTGGTGATCAGGCTTGAAGAAGACGTGTAAATCCATGCCCGCTTCATCGCTCTTATATTCCTGGAAGATGCCTGCGACAATCATGGCGGGAAAGCTGGGCTTTGTATCGACGAACGTAAATGTCTTCGTAGGAAGTCCGTTGCTGTTCGGTTTTTTCGACGGCGGATTATCCGTAACGCTCGCCTTTCCGCTGCCCATCACCAGCATGTGCGCCGGCACGGTTACGGTGATGGTCGAAGTGAAGCGGTTCAGTCCGTAGCCACTCACCGGAAACCAGCGGCCGGCGTAAAGCAGGTAGCTCGTATCATCGCCGATATAGGCGAGACTGAGCCCCGGTACCGGGCTGTCGTCGGCATTCCCGATTTCGCCTTCATATTCAAAGGTCAGCGTAGTAGTAGCATCCTTGGAAAGTCCGGCCGGCAGCGGGACGCGTATCGTCGAATCCTGCGTGACACGTTCGGCGGAAAGCGGCTGGTTTTGGTCGTCGAGAACTCTGGTGACGCGCAGGCCGTTATGCAGTTCGAAGATAGCGGTGTTCAGATCCTGGAGGGCGGTGAATTTTACTTTCGCCCGCGCCGAAATCTGATGCAGGTGTGGTGTGAGCTCGACCTCAATCTGGTAATCCTCCACCCGCAAGTGGGCTTTCTCCGCAGCCCAGGAAGGCATCGAGACAAAAATCAACAGCAGCAGGGCACAGGTGCCGCACAGGACGCTCTGCGCGCGCCGAAGTTGTATCTGCATTTAGGGAATTCTCCAGGAAACGGGCCAGCTATTTCCTATGATGAAGATTCTCCTCTAAAAGATGCTGGGAGCACAAGGTTTAGGAAGCAGGTTTAGGAAGCAGACTCTGGGCTTCTCCTTCTCGCATTTTCAATTCTTGGCGGGATCCTGATTGGGAACCTGCGGCGTGAGCTTACGAAGGAAAAATTCCTCGATGAGATTGCCCGCCGCGCCAAAACCGGTTCCGATGGCCGCGTTCTCGAAGGTTAAGCTCGCTCCATTGCGATTTTGCGGGGGATAGTAAAGGTTCGAAATTCCTCCTGCGCCTAAGCCTCCGATGATAGCGGAGTAATTCGGCTGCCATCGCCCATTGTCGCCCTTGCAGATGACCGAATTCGCGATGGCATAGAGAATTCTCGAGGTGCGGCTCCCCGTCCCCTTCCAGAAATACCGCGGGTCTTGCTTCAATAGCGATGGCAGGATCGCCCCGCCAATAAACGTTCCCGACACAAAGTCGGCATAAGCCGCACCGTACCGCTTGGCATAGCCCTGCGCTCCCTGTCCATATCCACGGTAGGCGTTTTCGGCCTGCTCAATGCCGGCAAGACCTCCCGTCATTGCGAACGCGACCGGTTCCACGGTCGACTTCCACGCCAACTGAAACTTTAGCTTCGTCGTTAACGGTGCGGCGTTGGGAACGTAGCTGACGTAATAGTTTGGAACGATGCCGAGCACACGCTGCTTCTCCTCCGCCCTAACCTGGTCTTCCGCCACCTCTTCTGGCAACTCCGCCACCTCCACATCTACATCGGCGCGAGCTACAGCCAGGGTGATCTCAGGAAGAACGACCTCCTCCTCGGCCTGCAGAACCCCAGATTTCTCCAGCGGAGCAAATCCGGCGGCGGAAAACGATAATTGAAACGGCCCAGGACCAGCGTCGGCAAAAACAAAGTATCCATCACCGTTGGAAAGCGCTTGTTTTTTCGCGGCGACGCCGGGCTGAGCCATCACTACTTTTACGTTGGGCACGACCGCCCCGCTTCCATCCACGACCGTGCCACTAACGCTTGTCGCCTGATTCCGTGGCGCCCCCTCTTGCTGGGATCGAACCGGTGTTTCGGTTGATGCCGCTGGGGCAATCGGCAGCGATTGAGCTAGCGCCGGCGTGCTCCTCCATATACCTGTGTTCACTACGAGTAGCAGGAGAGCCAACCTTGCCCTGCGAACCCCATACCGCAGAAGTTTCCCCAATTTATTGCTGCAAAAACTTGTTCCCAAACCCGTCAAATCGATCCTTATCAGAATGGCTTCTCAACTGCCTGAGGTTGCATGAGGATGATGGGCACTCGAGCAACCCAAAAATCCGTTGTCGTTTAGCTTAATCAAAATTCTCCCACCCCACAAAGTTACCTTTTGGCGGGTCTCTTCTGTCTGATGCATGAACCGGAGGCAGGTTAGCCTCACGATTTGTTTTTGCGGTCGGCGATCGACAAAATAATTGCGGCGGCGCGGTCTGCCGGGCTTTGCGCCGCTTTTCCGACCTCACTTTCAGGCGCCCGCAGCTTCCACTTCACCCGGGCGAGACCTTCCACCATCTTGTCCCGCGCGGCGCCATCGGGAAGGATTTCTTGCAAATGTTCGACCACGCTCGCAGCCGTAAAATCATGCTGCACCAGTTCCGGAACCACTTCTTCGCCGGTGATCAGATTGACCATGGCAAAGTGTGGAACCTTAACTCGCGGTTTTCCCAGCAGATATGTCAGAGACGATACGCAATAGACCATCACGAACGGAACTCGCATCAGGGCAGCTTCCACGGTTGAGGTCCCGCTGGCAATAATGCCGGCGCGCGAATGCCACAGCGCAGGCAGCGATTCGGGTACGAGCGTAATCCGTTGCCGGACGCCTGTTTCTCGGCCGGTCGTTCCCCGGTCGATTTTCCCCTGTTCCATCAGATTTTTCAGAAAGCTCGGTTCCAGGGTGGGTGCGACCGGCAGCAAAAATTCATAATCGCCGCCCAGCAGCGCGGCTGCTTCCAGTATGGTTGGAAGGTTCATCCGCACTTCCTTAACGCGGCTTCCCGGCATGATCGTGATCCAGTTTCTTGCCCGGTCCAGATGGAAACGCTCGGCATAGGTGCTGCGATCGATCGCCGGTTCCGGCAAATCAGCGAGTGGATGGCCGACAAATGTCGCATCCACTCCGCGGTCGCGGTAGAACTTTTCTTCGAACGGAAAAATTACCAGGGCTCTGTCCACGAAGTCTCGCAGCAGCCGCACCCGACCCTGCCGCCACGCCCAGAACTGCGGCGCCACGTAATAGACCACAGGAATGCCGCGCTTCTTCATCTGCCGCGCCACCCGCCAGTTGAACGCCGGCGAGTCGATCACGATCGCCAGATCTGGCTTTCGCCGATCAGCCTCGGCCATCAAATGCCGGTACAGCCCATAAATCTTCGGCAGATGGCTGAGGATTTCGGTGATGCCGACGACGGACAGAGCTTTCGCATCGACCACCGTGTCGCAGCCGGCAGCCCGCATTCGCTCTCCGCCGACCCCAAAGAATTCAAGCGATCTTTGTGTGGAGAAAGATGCCCGTGTAGGGTCAGCCGCCCTCGGCCGCCCGGGGGAGCGATGCTCCGCAGTCTCTCCCTCGGCAGACCGCCGAAGAGCTTCGATGAGCTGCGCCCCATACATTTCCCCGGAAGCCTCGCCCGCTGAGATGAGGATTCGCACGGTTCATTGTAATGGCGGTTGCCCTTGAGACAGTTCGCAACGCATGGGAGGCCGCCAAGCTTCCGTACTTCTAACGCCGATTGAGAAGGCCTCCAGCCTTTCGCCCTCTCGCCGGGCGACAGCGATTGCTTTGAACATTTTGGCCATATATCGGGACGTAGGTAACAGTGTAACTTATTGATTATAAATGCGTTACGATCAAACAATCTCGATTTGATTGAATCTGGATATCTGTCGGTCGGGGAGTGAGTCGTGGAACGAGTGTCGAACCCTAGTCGTCCGCACTGGCGGTGACCCCAGAACTGGCGGGCGAGCTCGCCGGCGAGAGGCTGAGCTCCTGGTCCTTGTACTGCAGCTGATACAGCTTGAAGTAAATTCCGCGCTTGCCCAACAGCTGCTGGTGCGTGCCCATTTCTCTCACTTTTCCCTTGTGCATCACGATGATCTTATCGGCGCGCTGCACCGTCGACAGCCGATGAGCGATGATCAGCGAGGTGCGTCCCTCCACCATGTGGCTGAGCGCATCGCGCACGCGGAATTCGGTTTCCGTATCGACGCTCGACGTGGCTTCATCCAGGATGAGAATTTTCGGTGCGTGCGCCAGCGCCCGCGCGAATGAGATGAGCTGCTTCTGCCCGGTCGAAAGAGTTGATCCGCGCTCACGAACTTCTTCGTCAAAGCCCTTGGGTAGGGCGCGGATGAAGTCGGCGAGGTTCACATCTTCCGCGGCCTTCTCGACGTCTTTATCCTGGATGCGCTGGGTGCCGAGCCGGATGTTCCCGCCGATGGTTCCGCTAAACAAAAACGGATCTTGCAGAACCACGCCGAAGCGGCTTCGCAAATCGGCGAGATTCATGTCTTTCACATCCACGCCGTCGATCCGGATCGCGCCTTTTTGCACATCATAAAAACGCAGCAGCAGAGAGATGAGCGTGGTCTTTCCCGCGCCCGTGTGCCCGACGATCGCGACCGTCTCGCCGGGCTCGATCGTGAAAGTTACATCGCGGAGAACCCAGTCGGTCTCCACATTGTCTTTACTTTCTGCCTCGGGCGCATCGCGATAGGCGAACCAGACCTGATCGAATTCGATGCGGCCCGCGCCTTCGGGGCGTTTGCTCACGGCAGGCGAAACCACCTGTACGGGCGTATCCAGCAACTTGAATATTCGCTCACTCGCCGCCATCGCTGATTGCAGGATGTTGTACTTCTCGCTGAAGTCCATGATGGGGCGAAAAAACCGCAGGGCATACTGGATGAACGCGACCAGCACGCCCAGCGACGCCACCGTCGGCACCAGACGAAATGTGACCAGCGTCTTCCAGTTAAAATGCAGGGAGACGCTGCTCGCGCGAACATTGCGCATGACATCGCCGCCCCCAAACCAAATGACGCACGCAATCGCAATCGCCGAGAGAACCTCAACGACCGGGTAATAAACCGAGTAGGCCATGATCGCGTCTTTGTAAGCGTCCATGTGATCGCGATTGATCTCCGAAAATCGCGTAAACGCCTTGCGCTCGCGATTGAAGAGTTGCAACACCACCATCCCGCTCACATGCTCCTGCAGGTAGGAGTTGATACGCGCGATGGCGACGCGGATGCGCCGATAGGAATCCCGTACTCGGTCGCGGAAAATCTTTGTAGAGTAGACGATGAACGGCAGCACGGCAAAAGTGATCAGTGCCAGCTTCCAGTTCATGCACAGCATTACGCCCAGAATGCCGAAAAGCACGAAGAGATCCTCGAAGATGGACACGACGCCCGAAGTGAACATCTCATTCAAGGCATCCACATCGGTGGTAACGCGCGTCACCAGCCGGCCGACCGGATTTTTGTCGAAGAATGCAACGTGCAGGCGTTGCAGATGGCGGAAGATCTGGCGGCGCAGGTCGAACATCACTTTCTGGCCAGTCCACTGCATGAAGTAGGTTTGCAGGAACTCGAGCAGAAAGCTGAAAATCAAAAGTCCAACGTAGATCGATGCGATCTGCCCTATTCCAGTGATCGGTCGCGGGCTGAGCCAACTCCAGAAACCGGAATTCAAACCCTTCGCGGGAGCCAGGTAACGGTCAATCGCCACCTTGGTAAGATAGGGGCCTAGGACGTCCGCGAAAGACTTCAGCAAGATTGAAACAAGAGCGATCGCCACCTGCCGGCGGTAGGAGTGCAGATATTTCAGCAGCCGCGCCATCAGGCGGCTGTCATAGGCTTTGCCTAATACTTCTTCTTCCTGCGACATCGGTTTTCTTTTTGATCCGTCGGTTGGCGATTCCCGCGAAAGCAGCGCCAAGAGCTGTGCTAACAGGTTAACCCAAATAGATGTCGGGCGCAGGCTGCGGGATGGAAAGGTTTAAGCCCCGCAGATGGGATAATGTTTCCAATGCCTCTCGGTGTTTACATTTCCGTTCCTTTTTGCCGCACCAAGTGCAGCTACTGCAACTTTGCCTCGAACGTGTTTTCGCGGGCGGTATTCGACCGTTATGGGGATCGAGTGTGTGCCGACATTGAAAACGCTACGAATGTGGCTGAGGAAATGGGTGGGCGGATGGAGCGAGTTGTGGATTCCCTCTACCTCGGCGGAGGAACTCCGACGGTACTCGACGCCGCGCGGTTGGAACGAATCTTTGCCACGATGCGATGCCAGTTCGAAGTGGCGCCTGAGGCCGAAGTCACGGTCGAGTGCGCACCCGGTACGCTAACGCCCGCGATGCTGGAGAGTTTGTTGCGCTGCGGCGTGAATCGCGTCAGCCTCGGAGTGCAGTCATTCGTGGACCGGGAAGCGTCGGCGGTCGGTCGTCTGCACAAGCGCGAGAACGTGCTGGAAGACTTGGATCGACTGCGAGCCGCGGGAATCACGAATATCAACGTCGATTTAATCGCAGGATTGCCGCACCAGACCTTGGAAAGCTGGGAGTGCTCTTTAGCCCAAACCATCGCGACGGGCGCCCCACATGTGAGCGTTTACATGCTCGAGGTCGACGGAGATTCGCGTCTCGGACGCGAGCTCTTGGCGGGAGGTACACGCTATCACGCGCACTTCGTGCCAGAGGAAGAAGCCATCGCGGATTTTTATCTCGTGGCCTGTGAACGGCTCGAAGCGGCTGGGATCGCACAGTACGAAATTTCCAACTTCGCGCGCGATGGTTTTGATTCGCAGCACAACTTGAAATATTGGACGCGGCAGCCCTACTTCGGCTTTGGCCTAGACGCCCACTCGATGCTGCTCTCTGCGACGACAGGGATGGACGCCGTGCGATTCGCTCCCACCGATTCTTTGGAAAAGTATGTCAACGGCGCCGCGATGCAGCGAACTGCTGTTTCGTGGCAGGCGGCGCTTGAGGAAAGCTTTTTCCTCGGGCTCCGGCTGACGCGAGGTGTGAACGTCCGCGAGCTCGAAAGGCAATTCGGCGACGACGCCGTCGGCAGATCTCATGCCACGATGGCCGAGCTTGTCGAAAACGGATGGATGGAGCAGCGGGGAGATTTGGTCTTTCTAACGTCTCGCGGGCGGTTGTTGTCGAATGAGGTGTTCGAGAGATTCATTTTGACGGAAGTACCCGTCCGCTGATTCACGTCTCGGCGACAAATTGTAAATCTCAGCCATACCATCCGGTCGGTTGGCCCAAACTCCAGGACGATGACAGTCTCCAGTGTTGATGCGGTCGCTAGCTCTCTCCACTGCACGTGTCCGCGGTAACTTCTCCCCTGTCTGCTGGCTATGGTGTAATCAAAGTTTAACGGCGGCGGGAGGAACCTTGGATTTTCAACTGAGCGAAGAACAGCAGCATTTGAAGAGAAGCGTTCGAGAATTCGCCGAACGCGAGATCGCGCCCAACGTCATGAAGTGGGACGAGGCTTGCGAATTCCCTCTCGCCACCATCAAAGAACTGGGCAAGTTGGGATTATTGGGAACCGTTTTTCCTACGGAGTATGGCGGCGCGGGCATGGGTTACGTGGAATATGCCACGGCCGTTGAGGAGTTGTCGCGCGTGGATGGCTCGGTGGGCATCATCGTTGCCGCCCACACTTCGCTCTGTTCGAATCATATTTTTCTCGCCGGAACTGAAGAGCAGAAGAAGAAGTACGTGCGCAAGTTGGCGACTGGTGAATTTCTGGGCGCTTGGGGATTGACCGAGCCATCGTCCGGATCGGACGCGGGCAGCGCTCGCATGACCGCCAAGCGCAAAGGGCAGAACTGGGTGCTGAATGGCACGAAGACATTTTGTACGAACGGACACTACGCAGATGCGGTTGTGGTGATCGCGGTGACGGACCGGGCGGCCAACACTCACGGCCTTTCGGCGTTCATCGTGGACAAAGACACGAAGGGATTCCGTCCCGGCAAGAAAGAAAACAAGCTGGGTTTGCGCGCGAGCGATACGGCGGAGATGATTTTTGAAGATTGCGTGATTCCGGCGGAGAATTTGCTGGGGAAGGAAGGTGACGGCTTCATCGATGCGATGCGCGTGCTCGACGGAGGCCGCATTTCCATTGCGGCGTTGTCGCTAGGCATGGCGCAGGGCGCCTACGAAGCGGCGCTGAGATATTCCAAGGAACGCCGGCAATTCGGCAAGTCGATCGGCGAGTTTCAGGCGATCCAGTGGAAGCTGGCGGATATGGCTACCGAGATCGACGCCGCCCGTTTGCTTACCCTGCGAGCAGCGTCCATGAAAGACGCGGGCAGGAAGACGACTTTGGAATCTTCGATGGCGAAACTCTATGCCAGCGAAGTCGCGGTGCGATGCGCCAATGAAGGTGTGCAGATCCACGGCGGGTACGGCTTCATCAAAGATTATCCGGCAGAAAAGTATTACCGTGATGTGAAGTTGTGTACCATCGGCGAGGGCACCAGTGAGATTCAGCGGCTGGTGATTGCGCGCCAGTTGCTGAGGGATTGATCTGCCTCTCCTGTTTCTTCTTCTTCCCCGCTGCTTTACACTGGTCGATTGAACGGTCACATCCAGACTTGGATTGAGCAACTCCGTGCGGGCGATGTGCGCGCCTTGGCGCGCGCCATTTCTACCGTGGAGAATCGCGCGCCGGGGTGGTCCGAACTGCTGAAGGCGTTGTTTCCGCACAGCGGGAAGGCGTGCGTGCTGGGGCTGACGGGGCCACCGGGGGCAGGGAAGAGCACACTGGTCGATCAGCTTGCCCGTTTTTATCGAAAACAAAGCCATACAGTAGGTATCATCGCCGTGGATCCTACCAGTCCCTACACGGGGGGAGCGATTCTCGGCGATCGCATCCGCATGCAGGATCATTTCTCCGACCCTGGCATTTATATTCGCAGCATGGCGACGCGCGGATCGCTGGGCGGCCTGGCGCGCACAACAGCCGACGTCGCCACAGTGCTCGATGCATCCGGGCGCGACCTGATCATGATTGAGACCGTTGGGGTGGGCCAGGATGAAGTGGATATCGTGCGGCTGGCCGATGTCACGGTGGTGATCCTGGTGCCGGGGATGGGCGATGATGTTCAAATCATCAAAGCTGGCATCATGGAAATTGCGGACATTTTTGTGATCAACAAAAGCGACCGCGACGGCGCTGAACACGTGGAGCGCGAAATCCGTACACTGCAATCGCTCGCCATGCGCAGTGATGGATGGACTCCTCCGATCATCAAGACAGTCGCGAGCCAGGCACTCGGGATTGAGGAATTGGCCGACGCTGTTGCGAGTTACGAAGACTACCTGAAGAAGAAGAATCTGGTGATGAATAAAAGTGTCGAGAATTGGCAGCAGCGGCTGGTGGAGATGTTGCGCGATGCCATGCTGGAAAAAGCTCGGCAGCATATGGGCGATGGCGGCCTGGGCCGCTATGCGGCTGAAGTGGCGGAACATAAGCGCGATCCATATACGGTGGTGGAAGAGATTGCGGCGAACGTGGGGAAAAGTTGATGGCGCAGATCGATCATCTTGGCATCGCGGTGAAGTCGTTGGCGGCGGCGAAGTCCATTTACGAAAAGCTCGGCTTAGACGTATCTTTGGAGGAAACGGTGGAGCAGGAGCAGGTACGGCTGGTGATGGTCGCGGTGGGCGAGAGCCGGCTGGAATTGTTGGAAGCGACTTCTGAAACGTCAACGATCGCGAAGTTTATCGCCAAGCGCGGGGAAGGATTGCATCATGTGTGCCTGCGGATGCCGGATCTGCCGGCGGCCGTCGAGCGACTCAAGAAAGAGGGAGTGCGCCTGGTTTCGGAAGAAATCAAGACGGGTGCGGGCGGGCATCGCTACGTGTTCGTGCATCCGGCTAGCACCGGCGGCGTGCTGCTGGAACTCGTCGAGGGCTAGTCGTCGAGGGCTAGTCAAAGATACTTCAGCCACGAATCCGCGCGGATTTTCAAGGATCGTTCAGGTAATTTTCTTCATGCTTTTGCTCGCCATCGATACGTCCGGAAAACATGGCAGCATCGCGCTGGCGCGAGCCGGAGAACGCTCTGCCGAGGATGTCGAATTGATCGCGACGGTTCCGCTCACGGGCGGGACTTTTTCTGCGCAACTGGTTCCGCAGATGGCCGAACTCCTTTCGAGTCACGGGTTCACTCAGCTCGACATCGGAGCCTTTGCAGTGGCCACTGGCCCCGGATCATTTACTGGCCTGCGGATCGGCTTGGCGGTAGTGAAAGCCCTGGTGGAGGTATTGCAGAAGCCGATCGCCGCCGTCTCACTGCTGGAGTTGTGCGTGGTCAACAGCGGAGCCCAGGGCAAGGTGATGTCCGCGCTCGATGCGGGCCGGAACGATGTGTATGTAGGGGAATACGGAGTACCGGTAAAAGAGAACCAGGCCTCTCGAGAATACATCTCGACGCGCCGCGAGTTCCTGGCACAGGCTCAAGGATGGTCTGTAGTCACTCCTGATTCCACGCTCGCGCAGGCGGCGTGGGAAGCCGGATTGTCCGTTTCAAGGCTGGAGCCGATTTCTGCCGCGGATGTCGCTTGCGTGGGCTGGCGAAGCATTCAATCCGGCAGGGCGGTAACGGCCGAGGAGCTGGAAGCAAACTATATCCGCCGCACCGACGCCGAGATGCTTGAGAGCATTCGCTCCTAGCATGCGTGTACGACAAGCAACTCGCACCGATATTCCCGCTATGGTGGAGCTCGATTGCGAAAGTCCAACTTCTGCGAATTGGTCTCACGAACACTACGAGAGTCTTTTTGGAGCTAGCGCTCCCGAATTGTCCAGCAATCTTGTCCTTGGGGTCGAAGAACCATCCGAGTCGAAAAGCGTGGCTGCATCCGCTGCAACTCCTCCAATGGTTGCGTACGTGGCCGCGAACTGCGTCGACGGCGATTGGGATTTACAGTATATTGTTGTCGCCAAAAAATTCCGCCGCCGCCGTCTAGCAACTCTACTGCTGAACGAGTTGATCGCGCACGCGCGATCTATGAACGGCAAGCGGATATTCCTCGAGGTCCGCGAGTCGAATCAGAGCGCCCGCGCGCTTTACCGCAAGGCCGGTTTTCGCGAAACAGGGGCTCGCAAAGGCTATTACACCTGTCCTGCGGAAGACGCAATCTTGTACGGTCGGGACCTTTCTTAGAGAGTTTTCATCTTGAGACTGCACCAGAAATATGGCATTGAACCAATTTTGAGGCTGTGATACGTTGAGCTATAAATATCCCCGTTGGAGGTCCGCTGAATGCTGACTTCGAATGACGCTCTGTTGACCAACCACGATGAATTTCGCAAGCTGGCACAGGAGCATATGCAATATTCCACACGCCTAGATTCACTCACCCAGAAACGTTACCTCAGCGAAGATGAAAAGCTGGAAGAAGTCCGGCTGAAAAAGCTTAAGCTGCGGCTCAAAGATCAAATGCAGTCGATCGAGCGGCAGTACCGGGAGCAGTTCGGAACCCACGTAGCATAATCACTCGGGCGACCAGGAGGCCTTCGTCGCCGATTGAGGAATCTTGTTTCTGCTCCCAGGCGCGGATTAAGCGCGTTTCTTTGTCTAAACTTAGCGACTGCTCCTCGGCGTCTGAGCTTGGGGCCCCCCCCGCGAGCGACACCCTTCGCGACTGCTCTATAATTAAAACCTCATGGTTCGCGATGGTTATTTTTACGCGCTGGGTTGGATTGCGGCCGCGATCCTGATCGGGTGGTTTGCCCGGCCATCGTGGGCCCTTGTCCCCATGTTGCTCGCGCTATTTTTCTTGTGGTTCTTTCGCGATCCGGAGCGCGTCATTCCCGACTCTGCCGGTGCCGTCGTCTCGCCGGCGGATGGAAAAGTTACAGATGTTTCCTGGGTCACCATTGGCGGCGAGAAACAAGCTCGCATTAGCATTTTCCTGAGCGTTTTTGATGTTCACGTGAACCGATCCCCGATTGCGGGCGTAGTACGCGAAGTGCGTTATCGGCGGGGAAAATTCTTGAACGCGATGAATGAGGCTTCGGCCGAGGAAAACGAGCAGAATATTGTCCGTGTGGAAGGCGATGGGCAGGTGGTCGTCTTTAAACAGATCGCAGGGTTGCTGGCGCGAAGAATCGTTTTCCATCCGAAGGTAGGCGACCGCCTGCAGCGCGGGCAGCGTGTGGGACTGATCAAGTTTGGCTCGCGCACAGACGTAATTCTAGGCTCTGCGGTCAGCCTGCAGGTTAAGGTGGGCGACCGGGTTCGCGGCGGCGCCAGCGTATTGGCGTACCTTCAGCCTCAGGGCGAGCTCACAACCGCCGGCCAAAGTTCTGTGGCGGAAGGGGCACGCTGATGGTTTCCTCGGTTCCAACCCCCCCGCAGCGCCCTCGGCGTCGCATGCGCAAAGGGATGTACATTCTTCCTTCGCTGTTTACGACGGGCAACATGGCGGCAGGCTTTTACGCCATTCTGGAGGTCGTACACGCCAGCGCCGTAGCCTCCTGGCATTTAGACAACGCTGCCAAGGCGATCGGCTTCGCGGTTCTATTCGACGGGTTGGACGGACGCGTGGCGCGCATGACCGGAACCAGCAGCGAGTTCGGTAAGGAATTCGATTCACTGGCGGACGTGATCACGTTCGGGGTGGCACCGTCCATGCTGGCATGGACGTGGGGATTTCACCTGATGTCACCGGTCGCACTGACGGACTGGAATATTAAGCTCACGCAGTTGGGGGCAATTGCCAGTTTCTTGTTTCTGATGGCGGGAGCCAGCCGCTTGGCGAGGTTCAACATTACAACCAATCCCCAGCCTTCGAATCCTGGCCGCCCCGGGAAGAAGTACTTTGTAGGAATGCCCATTCCAGCAGGGGCCGGCGTGATTGCTGCCGTGGTTCATTTTCAGGGAGGTGCTCCGCTCGAATCCTGGTACACCGCGATCACCTGGCTCGCGATGGTTGCCGCCGTGGGTTATTTGATGGTGAGCACCTGGCGATTTTACAGCTTCAAAGATATCGATTTCAGTTCGCGCCGTCCCTTCCGGCTGATCATTTTCATCGCGCTCCTGATTGCCCTGATCTGGCAATTCTCGCGCCCGATGCTTTTCGCCATCGCTTTGCTTTACACGTTTTCCGGTGTGTTCTGGCGATTGCAGTGGATCTTCCGCCGCCGCACCCAGTCTCCTCCGCCGAGCTACAAGGAGGCTTCGCAGACCTCATGAGTAGTCCGTCTAAAATCGTAGGTTCGTCCGCTTCGCCTTCCATCCGCGGACAGCTTTATCGCACGGCGATTGTGGGCGCAGCCACGCTGAAAGGCAAGGAAGTCGCCGAGGTGCTCAATGAGCGCAACTTTCCTGCGATCGATGTGCGCCTGCTGGATGATGACGAGTCCATTGGACAGCTGGAAGCGACCGGGGACGAGATCAATTTCATTCAGAGCGTACGGGCTGAGCAGTTCGTCAAAACGGATTTCACGTTCTTCGCCGCCGATGCCGGTTGCACGCGGCAGAACTGGAAGCGCGCCCACGATGCCGGCAGCGCCATCATCGATCTTTCCGGAGCCTTGGAGGAAGAACCGGGAGCCACGGTCCGCTCCCTCTGGGTGGAACGCGAGCGAGGGCAGATCTGGCAGCCTGATCTGCAGCCGGCGCCATGCATTGTCGCCCATCCCGCCGCCGTCGCTCTTGCCCTGCTCCTGCTCCGAGCGCGCAAGGCGGGAGCCATTCGCAGTGCGGTGGCGACGGTTTTTGAGCCCGCCTCTGAACAGGGACAAAAAGGAATGGACGAGTTGCACCAGCAAACCGTCAATCTGTTGTCTTTCCAGACGCTGCCCAAGGACGTATTCGACACGCAGGTCGCCTTCAATCTGGTGGCACGCTACGGCCAGAACTCGAAGCTTTCGCTGGATTCGCTGGAAGCCAAGGTGCGCCGCCACTATCAGAAAATCGCCGGAGCGGATGCACTTCAGCCCGCTCTGATGGTCGTGCAGCCTCCGGTTTTTCACGGCCACGGACTTGCCATCTTTTTGGAGATGGAGCAGACCGTAGACCCGGAACGGCTCTCCCGCGCACTGACCGGCGATCACGTGACGGTAGCCGGAAGGGAAGAAGATTCGCAGCCGAGCAACGTGAACACCTCAGGTCAGGGGAACGTCCTGGTTTCGTTGAAGGCCGAAGCTTCGCGCTCCAATGGAACTTGGTTGTGGGCGGCCTTCGATAACCTGCGGGTCGCCGCCATCACCGCCATGGAATGTGCGGAGAGCATGATTCCAACCCGCCCGGTGGGAAAAATCCAATGAAGTGGCGGCGCGCCGCTGGGCTGGGATTGCTCATCGCGAGCCTCGGTTGCGGATACCACACCGCGGGACACACCGTACAGCTTCCGGAAAATGTCAGGACCATTGCCGTCCCCGCCTTTGCAAACTCGACAACGACCTATCACATCGAACAGACGCTGACCTCTTCTGTGGTGCGCGAATTCACCACCCGCACGCACTATCACATTCTCAACGACCCCAGTGAAGCTGCCGACGCCACCTTGCGTGGTACGGTGCTCTCCACCTCTTCGACGCCGCTTACCTACAATTCTTCAACCGGGCGGGCGGCTAGCGTCCTCGTCGTCGTGAGCGTGAAAGTTTCACTCACAGACCGGCAGGGCAAAGTGCTGTACCAGAATCCTTCCTACCTGTTTCGCGAGCAGTACGAAGTCTCGCAGGATCTGGCCAGCTTTTTCGAGGAAGATTCCCCCGCCTTCCGCCGGCTCTCCGATGATTTCGCCCGAACTCTGGTCTCTAACATTCTGGAGGGCTTCTAGTGCTAGAGTTTGAAGTGGCTATTCGTCGTTTGTCGTACGTCGTTGGCCAATGGCCAGCACCTAACGACCAGCGACTGAGCGCCGCGATCCGTCATTGCTCCGAGGAGAACTTCTAATGCGGGCGTTCGCTCAGGCCGATCGTTTTGTCGGCGAACTCGAGTCGCGAAAGCTGCGTCCGGCCTACGTATTCGTTGGTGACGAAGCTTTCTTTCGCAAGCGCTTCCGGGATGCGATCATCGAGCATCTCATTCCAGCGGATCTCCGCGACTTCAGCCTGTTCGAATTCGATCTCGCAGAAAGCGATCTCGCCGAAGTTCTCGATCGCGCTCGTACGCCGTCTCTGATGGCGCCTTTCCAGGTCTTCTTCGTGCGCGGGGTGAAGAATCTTTTTGGCCGCGGTTCGAACGAGGAAAAGCTCGCGGCCATCGAAAGTTACTGCAAAAATCCGAATCCCGACGCTCTGATCGTTTTTGTCGCCGACCATATCAGCATTCCCGCCGACGTTCGCCGCATGGAGATGCAAGACAAGGAACGCTACCAGCGCATCCGCGAAACCATGTGCGCATACTGCGGCATCGTGGAGCTGGCACGTGTGGAAGAAGGCGAAGCCGTGCGCTGGATCTCCGAATACTGCGCCAGCCGCAGCGAACCTGTGAAAATCGATCCCGATGGCGCCCGCGAGTTGGTCGATGCCCTCGGCGCCGACATGATGACGATCTCCAACGAACTGGAAAAGCTCATGCTCTACGTCGGTGCCCGAAATCGCATCACGCTGGGCGATGTAGAAACCATGGTGCTGGCGGCCAAGCAACGCTCGCTGTATGAGTTGACGGATGCTATTTCATCCAAGGATCGCGTACGCGCGCTGGAAGTGCTGGATGCAATGCTTTCGTCGGGAGACGGTGAAGAAGCAGCCATCGGGCACATCTACATGCTGGCGAAAACCTTTCGCCAGATGCTGGTGATTCTCGAACGCAACGTGCGTGATCAACGAATGCTCTGGGCGGCACTGTGGCAAGGTTTTCGCGTGCCTCCATTCGCTGCCGACGACATCATCAAACAAGCCCGCCGCTACAAATCCCGCCGCGAGTTGACGCGCGCGATTCGGCTGGTGGCGAAGGCTGACCTCGCTTTGCGCTCCAATCCCGTGAGCAAGCGCATGGTGCTGGAACGCCTGATCATGGATCTCGCCACCGAGCCCAAGCTGGAAGTTCCGGGATGGATGCAGGACCAGCTGCCGGTGTGAAAGTCAGCTTCTAGCTCCTGGCTGATCGCTTTTCGACTTCTGGAGACCGGTAATGCCCTGGAAATATCTCATCGAGGTACCGTGGATCGTCTTTGTCGCCTATTGGGCTCTAGGCGCGCTCAAGACGCGACGAACCGAGCGGAAGGAGTCGTTTGCGGCACGCTATGGAATTCTCCTGCTCGAAATTGCCGGTTTCGCCCTGCTCTTCCTGGACGAGGCGGAGATCGGCGTACTCGGTCACAGAGTCGTCCCGCGCACGTACGGCCTTGCCGTCACCGGCGTCGTACTCACATGGGCTGGCATCGCTCTGGCACTGTGGGCGCGCTGGCATCTGGGGCAGTATTGGAGTGCCCGGATTACGATCAAGGAGGATCACAAGCTGATCCGCACCGGTCCGTATGCCCGGCTTCGCCATCCCATCTATTCCGGACTCGATCTGGCGGCCTTCGGCTCAGCCCTGGCGATTGACCAGTGGCGATGCGTGGCGGGCGTCGGCTTGATTGTTCTGGGCTACTGGATCAAAGCGAAAAGAGAAGAAGCAATGCTGACCGCGCAATTCGGGGCAGAGTTTCAGGAGCATCAAAGGCACACGGGGTTCTTGCTTCCGCGCTTTTGATCTGCGTCATGCTGGACGTAAACGCCTATCTCGCGCGCATCAACTACGGCGACTCGACTGCTGCGACCCTGGATACTCTACGCGCGATCCAGCACGCCCACTTGCTGGCGGTACCCTTCGAAAATCTCGACAGCGCCCGCGGAAGCAAGATTGTCCTCGATCAAGAGTCTCTCGTCCGCAAGATCGTTCATGAGCGCCGTGGTGGTTTTTGTTACGAGTGGAACGAAGCTTTGCCGCGTTGCTGCGCTGGCTAGATTTTTCAGCCACATTACTTTGGGCTCGCGTTGCCAGAGACGAAGGCGGCGAGGGACCGGAGTTCGACCACCTGTGCTTGCAGGTCGATTGGGACGAGCCCTGGCTGGCGGACGTAGGCTTCGGGGAATCGTTTCTAGAGCCGCTGCGGCTCCAGACGAATGTTGCGCAGGCCGACCCGGCCGGCACTTTCCGAATCGACCAGCGTCACGATCGATTGCAGTTCGAAAAAGCAGAGCTTGATGACGGCTGGAAGAGGCAATACTCATTCACGCTGCAACCGCGCCGTCTGCACGAGTTCGCGGGCATAGGCCACCATCATCAGACTTCTCCCGAGTCGCCGTTCACGGGAAAGAGGATCTGCACCCGGGCAACCGACGATGGGCGAATTACGTTGGCTGATATGAAATTAATTGTCCCGAAAAACGACCGGCGGGAAGAAACCATGCTGTCCTCCGAGCCAGAGCGAATCGATGCCCTGAGGAGCAGTTCGGCATCCTCGGCGCGTAAATAGAAACGGCAGACCCTACGGGGGCCTGCCAGCCCAAGCTAAGAGCTCAATTCCAGCCAGGCGCCAATAACTACTTCATCGCATTGACGCGAGCGCCCAGGCGAGACTTGTAACGCGCGGCTGTATTGCCATGCAGCGTGCCCTTCTGGATGGCTTTATCGAGCGCGGACACGGTCTGGCGGTAGGTCTGATCGGCCGCTTGCTTGTCGCCCTTCTCGATTGTTTCGCGCAGGGTGCGCAGTGCTGTGCGCAGGCGCGAGGCGTTGGCCCGATTGGTGGCCGTGCGCTTGGTGGTTTGACGGGCGCGCTTGAGCGCCGAAAAATGATTTGCCATGGCTGGTTCGTTACCTTTGTTGCTACGAGATATTCCGGTGAATACCGAATTCACTATTCTACGGGACTAAGTCTCGCCGGGTCAAACGTTTGCCCTCGCCATTTCTCGCCATTGACTCTCATCCCGGCGCGGGGTACGCTTGATGCAATGGTAGTGACTTGCCCTCTGGGCATGAGCATCCCGGCTGGTCCCGTCTCCAAGCATAATCCTGTTTTGTCTGCAGATTCTGGGTTCATCCTTTCCCCACATCGTGCGTCAAAAGAGATTGCATGAAGAAAAATATCGGGGTAACTCCCAACATCGAGACTCTATTCGGCACGCGCGACGAAAATATGCGTGTGCTCGAAGATGGCCTGAACATAACCATCGACCTGCGATCGAATGCGATCGAACTGGAGGGCGCGGCGCGTGATGTGGCGCGCGCCGAGCAGGTGTTCACCGACTATGAAATCCTGCAGCGCACCGGGTTCAGCTTCAATAACGGCGACCTGAACAGCATGTTGCGCGTGTTGGTGGCGGATCCGACGGCAAGCTTGCGCGGCCTGGCCGATGCCGGTCGCCAGCGCTCGCTGGGACGCCGCATGGTTCAACCCAAGAGCGTGAACCAGCGGCGCTATGTCGAGGCGATCGAAAAGCACGACATGGTTTTCGGCATTGGACCGGCGGGCACGGGGAAGACTTATCTTGCCGTGGCCATGGCGATCTCCGCGCTGCTTGCCAAGCGGGTGAATCGAATCATTCTGGCTCGTCCGGCAGTCGAGGCTGGCGAGCGACTGGGATTCTTGCCGGGCACATTGCAGGACAAGATTGATCCTTACTTGCGACCGCTTTACGACGCGCTGTACGACATGCTCGATCCGGAAAAAGTGGATCGTTATCTGGAGAAAAATGTGATCGAGATCGCGCCCATCGCCTTCATGCGAGGGCGCACGTTAAACGATTCCTTTGTGATTCTCGATGAAGCGCAGAACACAACGTCAGAACAGATGAAGATGTTTGTCACGCGTCTCGGATTCAACTCGAAGGCCGTCATTACCGGAGACGTCACGCAGATCGATTTGCCGAACGCGCGCCGCAGCGGGTTGCTGGAGGCGATGGACATTTTGCAAAAAGTCGAGGGCCTGACCTTCGTCCACTTCGACGAATCCGACGTGGTGCGGCATCTCCTGGTCCAGCGAATTATTCGCGCCTATGACGAGCACAAAACTCACATTGCCGAGCAGCAGATGCTGCTGTTGGCCGGAGGGAAAAACTCCGAAGGCGCGGGCGGTAGTTTGAGGGGCACCGACGCGAACCACGGCGATGCGAAGGATCTGAAGGCCCGCTGAGTAGCGAGAGCATCAATGCGTGCAGGGAATCGGTGGTTATATTTCGAAAGAAAATTGCTGGACTGAGCGCGTCCACCCTCGAACGTTTTGCTTTGCGGGCAAGGCGCGCCGTCCGTTTGCGCCACCCCGTGAACGTGTTGGTGACCAGCAACCAGGAGTTGCGTTCGCTGAACCGGCGGTTTCGCGGCAAAGACCAAGCCACCGACGTATTGTCGTTCCCCGCGCCGCAGGTGGCGAGCCATCGCGCGAAGCAAGCCGCGGGCGACATTGCAATCTCCGCCGACATTGCGCGCGAGAACGCCAGGCGACTGGGACACACGGCAGCAGAAGAGATAAAAATCCTGCTGCTGCACGCCGTCCTGCATCTGGCGGGCTTCGATCATGAACGGGACCAGGGGGAGATGGCTCTCGAAGAGATGCGGTTGCGAAGGCAACTGCAGTTGGAAGTGGGTCTGATCGAGAGGTTGAAGTCGAGCGACGGGAATGCTGTGAACCGTCAAGGTCGCAGAAATCGCCGCTCCGCTGGAGAGCGGAACACCCCATGAATTGGGAAGTTGCACTTGCGCTCGTTCCTTTGCTCGGGCTATTGGCCTTGGCTTCCTATGTAGACCGCGTCTACCAGGAGATCGGGAAATTTCTGTCGCGCGAATTCCAGGACAACATCGATGTCTTCGAGCAGGAGGTCGAACCCATCCTGCGGGTGAGCAGGCCTCGCGCATCGCTCTCGATGGCAGTATTAAAGCAATTGACTACCGCGACCATTGCTTTGCTGGTGGGTTTCGCGCTCTTCGGGGATCAGCGCTGGAGCATCTACGAAATCGCGCAGTCGGCCATCAGCCTGATTGTGATCATCATTGTGTTCAATCAGTTTCTGCCATTCCTGTTTTTCTCGCGCACCAGCGGCGCTTGGTTGATCCGCTGGGTACCCCTCTTGCGAATTCTGATTTACCTGGTGCTGCCGGTCACGATCGTTCTTGGTTTTCTGCAATCGGTGGTATCCCTCACCCGCGAAAATACACGTGAGGAGCCGGAGACTGCTGCCGAGGCGGTGGATGCCTTGATCGAAGCGGGTCAGGAAGAAGGCATCATTCAAAAGGGAGACCGCGACCTGATCCAGTCTGTGGTCGAGTTCAGCGGCAAGACCGTCCGCGAAGCCATGAAGCCGCGGCCGGAAATGTTCGCGGTGCCGATGGAAACCACCGTCGAACGCTTCATCGAAATGCTGCGCACCAAGCACTATTCGCGGGTTCCGGTGTACGCCGATAGTATTCACAACATCAAGGGCATCGTCTACGCACAGGATGTGTTGCAGGTACCGGACAGCGAAGCTTCGAAAACTCTCGAAACCGTCATGCGGCGGGACGTATATTTCGTGCCCGAGAGCAAACTCGGCAGCGACCTTTTGCGCGAGATGCAAAAGAACAACATTCGTATGGCGATTGTGGTCGATGAATATGGCGGCGTCGCGGGTCTGGTCACGATCGAAGACCTGGTCGAAGAGATCGTGGGTGAAATCCGGGACGAGCATGAGAAGCCCGAGATCGTTAAGGAAAACCCGGCATCGTATATTGTCTCCGGAGGCATGGATGTCGACCGGCTTGCGGAGTTGTTTGGAACCCGACCCGAGGGCAGGGAGTCGGCAACCATTGCGGGCCTGGTCAGCGAACTGGCAGGACACATCCCACAGAAAGGTGAGTCCGTAGACGAAGACGGACTGCGCTTTGAGGTTCTGGAGTCGACCGACCGCAAAGTGGAGCGCGTAAGAATCACTACCGCACAGCCAAGCCAGTTGAAGCTGATATAACAGGTGTCAGGCCTTCGGTGTTCGGCGAACCCGAGACCCGAGAACCTAGGACCTAAGACCCGATAACAATTCCATCATGCCTTTCCGCTCAGGATTTGTTTGCATACTCGGCCGCCCGAACGCGGGCAAGTCCACGCTGCTGAACGCGCTGGTGGGCGAAAAACTCGCCATCATTTCTCCCAAGCCGCAAACCACGCGCAATCGAATTCAAGGCATCGTCAACGTGCCTAAGAGTAAAGGCCAAAGCGGAGCGCAGATTGTTTTGATCGATACCCCGGGCGTACATAAGCCCGACAGTTCTCTCGGCCGCAAGATGATGGTTGAGGTCCGAGAGGCTCTCGAAGGCTGCGATGTTGTGCTCTTGATCATGGACGCGACACGCAAACTGGATCCGCGCGACGAGTTCGCGATCCAAATGTTGAAGCACTCGGCGACGAAGGTCGCTCTCATCCTTAACAAAGTTGACCTGTTGCGTGGGGGCAAGAGCAAGCTGCTGCCCTTGATCGAGGAATACAAGAAGCTGCATTCGTTTCATGACATCATTCCAATTTCCGCGTTGAAGCGGGACGGTCTTGAGATCCTGCTGAAGCAAGTTACTGCAGCGCTGCCCGCAGGTCCTCCACTGTTCCCGGAAGACCAGGTCACCGATCAGCCTGCGCGATTCATGGCCGGAGAAATTGTTCGTGAGCGAGTCCTGATCGAAACCGAGGAAGAACTTCCTTACGCGACCACGGTAATTGTCGAGAACTTCGAAGAAGGCGCAAAGCTGACGCGCATTGCCGCGACCATCTACTGCGAACGCGAAGGACAGAAAGGCATTTTGATCGGAAAAAAGGGCGAGATGCTGAAGCGAATTGGGACTTCGGCGCGTTTGCAGATCGAGCGCATGCTGGGCACAAAGGTGTTTCTCGAGCTTTACGTGAAAGTGCAGCCCAGCTGGCGGGAATCACGGGGTTTTGTGGAAGAACTCGACTGGAGAAGGCAATTGGAGCATCTAACGGACGGGAGACTCGAACTTCCGAAAGCTCCCAAGAGTTAGAGTCGATAGGATGGATGCGCCAACCCCGTACGCAGCAGTGCTCGTGGGGGGAAGGCAGCCAAAAATTGTCGGACTAAAATTTCAAGGAAAGAATCAATCTCCAACACGAAACCGTCGACGGAAGCAGTCAAGAAAGCGAAAGAGGATTAACGAGCCCAAATCATGTCATTGAAGGATTCTCCCGAGCAACCGCGTCCCGAAAAAGAGTTTGATCCTGATCGGCTGAATTTGATTTTGCGTGTGACGCTTTCTGCCGAGCGCAAAACCGTGGATCCAGTCGTACAAGCGGTAATGGCCATCGTTCGTCAGATGAACGGAGTGGACGGCAAGGAAGACGCGATTGAGTTAGCCTTGCAAGAGGCTCTGGCCAATGCTGTGATCCACGGTGCCAAAGAAGATCCCACGCAAACGGTGGAGTGCGTGGTCAGCAGCGACGATGAGGCGGGCATCCTGATCGTGGTGCGAGATTCGGGGGCTGGCTTTGCGCCCGAAGCCCTTCCAGGCTGCACCGTCGGGGAGAACGTCTATTCCGACCACGGGCGAGGAATTTTTCTCATCAACCAGCTCATGGATACGGTCGAGTTCAGAAAGAACGGCACCGAAATCCGCATGGTGAAGCGATAGCAGCGAATGTGCGCCCTGTCTACTCGTTCACCACGATGCCGAGAGCTTTCATCTTGCGATACAGATGACTTCGCTCCAGCCCCAGCACTTCGGCCGCGCGAGTCACGTTCCCGTGATTTTCGTCGAGCTTCTTCAGAATGAAATCGCGTTCGTATGCGTCGCGCGCCTGATGCAAGGTAGAGAACTCGCTTCGGGCCGCGCGCCGGTGACCATCGCGGTACACCAGCGGAGGCAGATGTTTGCGGTCCAAGCGCGTGATCAATGGATTCATGATCACAATCCTCTCGATCACGTTGCGCAGTTCGCGCACGTTGCCCGGCCATGAATAACGCATCAGGCCTTCCACGGCATCGTCGGTGATTTCGCGCGGCCGCCTTCCATAGGTCGCTGCGAGATCTTTTAAAAACTGCCGTGCCAGCATCGGAATATCTTCCTTTCGGTCGCGCAGTGGAGGGACGAAGAAAGGAATCACATTCAAGCGGTAAAACAGATCCTCGCGAAAATTTCCAATGGAGATTTCTTCTTCCAGATCTTTGTTGGTGGAGGCGATAATGCGCGCATCCACGGTAATCGTTTCTTCGCTGCCCAAAGGCGCAACGCGCTGTTCATCGAGCGTGCGCAGCACCTTGGATTGTGTTTTTAGGCTCATGTCGCCTACTTCATCGAGAAACAGCGTTCCCCCGTTCGCCTTCTGAAACTTACCTTCCTTGTCGACGGCTGCTCCAGGAAACGACCCCTTGTAGTGGCCGAAAAGCTCACTCTCGATCAGGTCTTCCGGGATGGCCGCGCAGTTGACCTCCACGAAAGTCTCATCCTTGCGCAAACTTTGCGCATGGATTGCGTGCGCCACCAATTCCTTCCCGGTACCCGATTCACCATAGATCAGGACGCGACCGTTGGTCGGGGCCATCAGCCCAATCTGCTGGCGCAATGCTTTCATCGGAATACTGTTGCCGACAATCACACTTTTGGCGTGCAGCTGTTTCTTGAGGTCGACATTCTCATGGCGCAATTTCTTGGCTTCAATCGCGTTCTTGACCAGAATCAGCGTCTTGTCGATGGATAGCGGTTTTTCAAGAAAGTCATAAGCGCCGAGTTTAGTGGCGCGCACCGCGGTTTCAATGGTGCCGTGTCCGGAAATCATGATGACTTCGGGCGCATTGTCCAGTTCGCGAATTCGTTCCAGTGTCTCCAGACCATCGATCCCGGGTAACCAAATGTCGAGCAGCACCACTTCATAGGCATGTGCCCGGCGCAGCAGTCTGAGGCATTCCTCCCCGCTCGCGACCGATGCAGTGTCATAGCCCTCGTCGGCCAGAACTCCCTCAAGGGATTCGCGAATGCCGGATTCGTCATCCACTACGAGAATTTTATGCATGCTGGGCAGCGGGAGCGGCGGGGGCGGGCTCCGGAACTACAGGCAACTCCACGATGAAGCGTGTGCCAACGGGTTGATTTTGCTCGACGCGAATCGATCCATGATGCTCTTCGATGACCCGGCTTACGATCGCCAGTCCCAGGCCGGTCCCGCGCTTTCTAGTGGAAAAATAAGGAAGAAAAAGTTTTTCCTGCAACTCGCGACTCACGCCGTGCCCGGTGTCTGCGACAGTGATTTCGACTGCGTCGCGGCTGGCCACCAACGAAGTCGAAATATGTATCTCGCGCACCAAGGAATCTTGCATCGCTTCAGCCGCGTTGTCCACGAGGTTCGCCACCGCCCGCTTGATGGCCTCCGCGTCCGCCATCACTTTCGGCAGATCGGGAGCGAGCGATTTGTGCAGATCGATGCCATCCATCCTTCCATTGAACATCGAGAGCGCACTGTCGATCACGTCGTTGATGTCGGCTGGGTGCGGATTGGATGCCGGGAAGCGAGCCAGGCTGGAGAACTCATCCACCAAGCGGCGCACGGTTTCGACCGCGCCCGCAATGGTTTCAGCGCAGGACCGAACGATCTCAAGCGAGGCCTTGTCGGGAGCCGATGCGCGCTCCAAATGTCGCTGGATACGCTCCGCCGAGAGCGCGATCGGGGTAAGAGGATTCTTGATCTCATGCGCGACCCGGCGCGCGACCTCGCGCCACGCCGCCTGTTTCTGCGCCTTCAAAAGATCGGAAAGATCCTCGAATACGATGACGTATCCCGACTGCTCCTCCTCCCGGCGCAGGGTTGCCACGGTTACCGCGACGTTCAGTGACGTACGTTGCAGCGGCATTTCCATTTGGCTGGTCGTCATTCCCATGCGGTCGGCGCGGCGCAGAAGCGGTTCTAGGTCCCGCAGAACTTCGGAAGGAAATACGTCCACCAAACGAGCTCCTCGCAGCATGTTTTTCCCATCAGCATAACCTTCGGGGTGAAACATGCGCTGCAACGCCTGGTTCGCGTGCGTCACATTTCGGCCGGCATCGAGCGACAGGACACCCGTCGGAATACTTTCGAGGATGGTTTCCATCTGGCGACGGCGCTGGTCAAGTTCGGCGTTCGCCATGCTGACATCGCGGCTGGAGGATTCAATCTGCCGACGGCTGGTTTCGAGTTCCTCCGCCATGCGGTTGAAAGAACGAACTAAGTCTCCAATTTCGTCGGCGGCACTGACGTCGATGCGGTAATCGAGCCTCCCGCGAGAAATTTCCTGTGTCGCCTCAGCGAGCGCAGCCAGTGGACGCGTGACCAACTTCGAGAGAAACAGTGCCAGCCAAGTGGTTACAAACAGCACCATCATGGTCAGCAATAGAAGGAGGCTCATGTACGTCTGGCGCACATGCTTGCGCTCGCGGCTGAGCTGAAGATAACGTTGCTGGCTGGCTTCGATCTGCTTTACCGTCCGGGAGAACTCCAGCGGCAAGGGCATCGCCACCAGAATGGAGCCGTCTTTGCCGACGGGCGCGCTGCCTAGTGTGTACTCAGTTTGCTCCCAGGTAAACTGCGCTGATTGTCCGGCAGCCGCCTGGACCAGCGGCAACTTCTGCTTCAAAACCGCCCAGGGAGCGGGCGCTCCAAGGCTGGCCTCGACGACGCCATTCTGAATCGCAAGACTGAATCCGCCTTGCAAAGTGGGTTCGTGGAGACGAAATTCTTCGACCGTGGCAGCGAATCCATGGCCTTCGAAAGCACGCTGTGTTTCCGGTGCGGACGCAATGGCGAGAGCTTCGGAGCGCGCATTCTGTGCCGCGTAGTTGGCCAGCAGCGAAGCCATGGCATCGGTATCGGCGCGAACCTCCTCCACCGGAGTGGAAAACCATTTGTCAATCGAGCGGTTCATCAAGCCATAGGCGAACCAATACATCACCATGACGGGAACGAAGGACAGCAGTAGTGCTCCGACCACCATGCGCGTTCGGAACTTCGACCCCAACACGCCCAAACGTCGTTCGGCGAACAGCTTAAGCAGATTGCGCGCCAATACAAAGGTCAGCGCGATAAACAGAAGAGAAATAAGCAGCGAGAGGGCATAGAAAACTACCACCTGCTGGTTGGTGTCGGGACGGAGGATGGTTTGGTTAAATGCCGTTTGTGAGACCAGCACGGCGAACAAAAGAAATACAGCGATGGCGAGCAGCACGATGAGCCGCTTGCGGTTAGTATTCTTCAGAGGCCGGGTTGGAACCGTCTGCGGCACGCGAATTCGGAGGTACAGAGATGCAGTTCAAATACGACTGCATATGGTGCATGTACCGAACTCATTATAGAGGCTAGGGGAATGCGGGGAAGGGCTGGCCTTGAGCCGGCCGCTGGGGCGAGGCGCGTCCATGAGCGGGCCCGCGCCCTGCGCCCAGCTCATCCAGCACTGAGAAGTAGGCTTCTTCCGGCAGATAAGCTCGATCAAAAAGCACTGCCTGCCCTCGCGCGCCGCGCGAATGAGAACCGATCCATGAGCATTTGTCAGTCAAGCCCCGGGTGTGGATGGCGCTGCAGCGCGCGGTGTTCAAACCCGCCCTTACAATGTCGCGATCGACATCGGCTGGGCGCCCAAGGTCTTCCGCGCGAGCGTGGCCGCTGGAGTCGATGGGGACGGAAACATCAAGTTCGGTACTGTGGACTTGCAACCCGGGCGCCGAGCGAGGTTCGCTGCCACCGCTGGGAGATCTGCGTCGAGAAGCGGTATGTGCATCTGCAGTCCCACGCCCGCGATGAGCACACCTCGACTGCGAAAATCCTTGACCAAGGCGTAAATCGCCTTCGACTTGCGGTTCCGTCCTTCGCCCTCCGCTTCGTGGTAGAACAGGAGAGCCTTTGGATCGGCCTTGTGTGCCCAGCGAAACACCTGCTCCAGGTACTTCGTTCCTTGCTGGGAAAATCCAATGCCGGGCTGGTTCTACCCGAGAGAGTCATGCACATTTCCGTTCTCGTCCAAAGCTTCGTCGATGACGTCCCACGCGAGGACGTGCCCGGGGTAGTGTCGCATCACTCGATTGATGTGCTCCTGAAGAAGCGCCGCCAGTTGCCGTTTTGTAACGTGACCCTCCGTCGGCCCATCCGGATTGTAGCGTCCCCGGACCGGGCAGTGTCCCCGGACCTTCATTGGATGCGCCTGCGCGAAGCGAACCCCTTCATCGGCCAGCCGAAGATCAATCGGTGGCTTGATTGGGCCGCAATAGCCACCACTTCATCGCATCCTCTGCTTCCACCGTGTTGCACTCGCGGGCTAGGGCAGAGGCATACGCCGGCTCCGAGAGTTGCGCCGAGCCAACCGCCGTCCCGGAAGCAATCCATCTTCATCGGCAGCCTGGCGCAGGGTTTGGCCTCGCAGCAGGAGCGTAAAACGGCAGACCAGCAGAATCGCGTTCACCAGCCAATGAACTCTCATTTCCCAGGGTGTCATGGGACTTGCTGGATTCACTTGATTCCAAGAAACGGTTGTAAAGGACATCCGTCACAAAGGGGCTGTGATTTTTTGCAGTAGTTTTTTCCTACGCCAACCATCAGCCCATGCATCTCGTTATAGACCTGCGCCAGGGCTGTGCGCTTCGCCGCGCTCATCGCTGACGGCGGGTGTGGGGCGTCGGGAAGGCCGCTCACGAGATTATGAGTTGCAGGGTCGGCGGCGTTCTCCGCCACAGGTGGACATGATCTTGTAAATGCGATCAAGCATAGTGGCAATGTGGACTTGGCGATCAAGGAGTTTGAACACTTTGCCTTCACTCCAGAGCGGATCGAGGAGTACATCGAGCGCCCGGTGAAGGTCGTGGCCACCGAAGTCGAGAAAATGGCAGTACGGCTTTGCAATCTGATTGACAAAAATGACGACAAGCACGGTCAGAAGATTCTCGCCCTTGCTCGCGAACTGCTGACCATGGTGGCGGAACCCACGACCGTGCAACAGGTGCTCGCCGAAGAGAAAAAGCGCCCGCAGGGGGAGGTAGTGCGAAAGCCACTCGCACGCCGGGTGGCGTGAGCCTGACGATGTGGGGCAAGGTGCTGACCATTTCCACAGTAGCCCGTTGGAGCCATATACCTTGACAGCCAGTGTCCCGTAGAGTGGTGGTGAGCAGTTCTGGGGAGGGCTGATCGACATGCGCTCTTGACTCGAAAGAGTCTGGAGCGTTTTGTTTTGTGCCTTGTTTACGCTAGGCCGGGCTACTCGCGCTTCATGACGCGGCGATTTTCAACAACCAATGCTATGGTGCGTTCGCGGGTAAACAGTGAGCCGACAACAAAGACACAAATTAACGAAGCACCGAGTGCGAATGCTCTCGTAATGAACCGGAACGCGAAATGGGCTATTTTGGCTTCCACCACAGAAAATTACAGAATGACCATCGGTTTCAGGTGTTCAGTTTCCAATACCCCTTCAGCGGAGCCTTCTGAACTTTCTGCTCCGTCAACAGCAGATGGAGCGCCTTGGCAACTGCATCGGCACGTTTTCCAAGTTGCTCTGCCAAATCTCGCACGCTCACTACCACATCCCCGGTTGGGTAACGTTTATGCACGCCCTGC
>JBEKUD010000033.1:0-43166 GCA_049515395.1 Candidatus Sulfotelmatobacter sp.
CCCCGACGGTGGGCTCCGGCGCGCCCGCTTGCACAGGTCCGCTGTCTTTTCCTGAACACGAGGCCAAGGTAATGGCCATCGTGGCCACCAGTGCGGCCAGAGCACGGGAGCTTAACGTTCCTGCCCCGCAACTGCACGCCTTATCGTAGCGATCGCAATCTTGAGTCATCGCGTGTACCTTGGCCGGTATCTCCGGCCGCTTTCTAGCTCAGCGAATTCACTTCGTCGCCTAGCTTTGCCACAGAAAAATCCGGAGATCGGCAAAGATCAATCACACGTTTCTCCAACTTTTTCAGCCGGTCTGCAGCTGCAGGAACTCTGGAGGCAATTTCTGCTGGAACCGTCAATACGCCATGCTGGTCTCCATGCAGCAGATCTCCCGGACGCACTTCCATTCCACCCACGCCGATTACCTTTCCAATTTCAAAGATGTGGGCATAAGCATGGGAAACGGCGACGTTACCGGCGAACAGTTGAACGCCCATCGCACGCACCGCCGGCAGTTCGCGAACCGCGCCATTTGTCACGTACCCGACACACCCCAGAGCTTTTAGGATGGCAGCATGCATTTCACCGACGAAGGCGCCGCGACCAGGCGGTCGGTCCATATCTTCCAATACCAAAACGCGGGGAGTTGGAATCTCAAGAATGCTGTTCCAAAAATCCGCTCGGTCGCGGAAACTTCCCCCCACGATCGGCGGTTCGCCGCTTCGGAGGCGGGCCGTTGCCGCGTAGCCAACCATCGGAGGAGCATCTTGGAACATGCAGCGAATGCTGGCATCAGCAAATCCCGTGTTACGGAGCCTCACATTAAAGGATTCGATTGCGTTGGCCACCATGCACGTCCCGAACTGGCGAAGAGCTTGAAGCTCCTCTTCGGTCAACGAAGGTGCGACGTGCATGTCAATTTCCTTTCAGGATTCAGAGTGGTTGTCTGAGCAACTCAGGCCCGCCAACCTTTGAATATCCGAGCCGATGTTGAATATCAACCGACAAAGTGATGCCAGCTTGCCGGTCAGCGGATAGAAGAATTTTCCGGGGTAAGTCAGCCCGGCTGCGCTGGACTTTTATGCGAGTGATTTCAACGCGGGAGGAGGCCGATTATAAAGGCTTTCTTCGAAAAACAGCCTCGGCACCGGAGGCCTGGCCAGTGCAATACTTGGGTTAAATGTAGGTGTCAGTGTGAGCCAAAGTCTGAGTACTGGCGGTACCCAGTTGGCAGCATTCTTGGTTAAACGCTGTCTTTTCGCATCCGGAGAGGAGTTTGTTTGAACATTCTTAATTCCGTGCGAGGAAACGTCCAGCGGCAAGGTATAGCGGGTCGCCAGGCTGACAGTTAGAGACCACACGACCCCGAGCACCACGACAGCGCACCAATTTTTCCGTCGTTCGTGTGTCAATGGCTTAACGGTAACAATTGTAGCAACATTTACCAGACTGATTGTTTTTACATCGAAATTCGGTCAGCCGCAAGTTGTCGAGTAGTTACCTAATCTCCTACTTAGATTTACTTAGATATTCCCTCTCGAATGCTGGTTGCACGATCTAGAGGGATATTTGAAGTGATGGGCGAAAACTCCGGTCTGCCACGCCCGTGTTCATGGCGGCTGCGATCGGCTTAACTCCGTTATTTTCGTAAGGAGGGCGTCTTTTGCTCACAGCCCTAGGCGATCAAGGTCTGACTCAAACTACCTCATCAAGCGATCACCAATCGCGTCGGCCGGGACTAGGTAAGTCGGAAGGCACGTGGGAGCCCCAAGGGTTGAAGATGCAGATACGAGACCGTGTTGTCGCGCATTCTCATGGCATTGACCTTCAACGAATAGGCAGCGCGCCTCGGGCGGCCTGGTTCTTCATCTCCTCCAGGTTCAGCTCCAATCAAGGTCCCCAGCACCATTGTGCACAATCAGCGGCGCGTAATTCGCGGTTACGGCGAGCAGGAAGGGTCTCATGTCCAAACCTCCAACCATCGCAGAACACCTAAAGGCATGCGGAGTCTCTCGCAGAAGCTTCCTACAGTTATGCGCCACGCTGATGGCAACCGCCCCCTTGGGTTTGGCGTTCACCGGCAATAAATCAATCCTGCAGATCGCAAATGCCATCAAGGCGAAGCGGCCATCCGTCATAGGGCTGCGCTTCCAGAACTGCACGGGATGCACAGAAGCTTTGCTCCGCACCTCCGCTCCCGGTGTCGCTCCCCTGATTCTGGATGTTATTTCCCTCGACTATCACGAGCCGCTGATGGCGGCATCCGGTGCGCAAGCCGAGGCGGCCTTGCGCTCCGCCATGGCTGAAAACGCCGGGAGCTATGTTTTGGGCGTTGAAGGGGCGATTCCCACCAGGGACGACAGCGTCTACATGCAGATGGGGAGGCAGGGCTGCGGTTCAGGTGGTGAAGAAAGTGGCCGGCCGCCCTTCGAGCGTGGGCGACAGAAGAGTTGCACCGGTCGACTCCTCTCAGCCCGTCCTAGCAGATGCGAGGTAGTTGATCTCCGGCAAGCATGTCCACGACACGGGTCGTTCCCAGCGGGGTTCTCATCGTGACCAGCCCGGCATTCTTTTCCGTCACCGTGCCAATGATCTGAGCCTCCGTTCCCAGAGGATGGCGTCTCATCGCCTGCAGTAGGATATCCGCAACTTTGGCCGGCACGATTGCGATCAACTTGCCTTCGTTGGCTACGTAAAGCGGATCCAGCCCGAGCAACTCGCAGGCCCCTTGAACCTGTTCGTGGACGGGAAGTGAACTTTCCTGCAGTTCGATCCCAACCCTTGACTGCTGTGCTATTTCATTCAGCGTGCTGGAGACGCCACCTCGCGTCGGGTCCCGCATGCAGCGAATTTCGCGAGTTACGCTCAGCATCTCAGCCACCAGCGTATGCAAAGCCGCACTGTCGCTTACGATCTCAGTTTCGAACTCCAAGCCCTCGCGCTGCGCCAAAATCGCGATCCCATGATCGCCAATCGAAC
The DNA here is from genome assembly GCA_049515395.1 of Candidatus Sulfotelmatobacter sp. Classification (GTDB taxonomy): domain Bacteria; phylum Acidobacteriota; class Terriglobia; order Terriglobales; family Acidobacteriaceae; genus Sulfotelmatobacter. The sequence goes on from JBEKUD010000033.1 coordinate 2,968, forward strand.
CGCTCAAAAGCACCTTATCGCCGGGACGCGCATGGTCGGCGGAAAGTTCAACTTCATCGCGCACAACTCCGATCCCTGTTGTGTTGATAAAGAGACCATCGCCCTTGCCTCTCTCCACGACCTTGGTATCACCCGTAACGATCTGCACGCCAGCTTCCGACGCAGCTCGATTCATCGAGTGCACCACACGCCGGAGCTCGTCCATCGAGAAGCCTTCTTCAATGATGAAAGCGGCGCTCAGGAATAGCGGCGTCGCCCCACCCATCGCCAGGTCATTCACCGTGCCGTGAACAGCAAGAGATCCAATGTCGCCACCCGGAAAAAAGAGCGGCTTCACCACGAATGAATCCGTGGTCATGGCCAATCGCTGACCATTCACATTCACAATCGCCTGGTCATCCATACGCGCGAGCGCCGGATTCTGGAAGACCGGCAGAAAAATGTCGCGAATTAACGCAGCGCTCAGCTTCCCGCCGCTCCCATGGCCTAGAAGGATCGTGTCCCTGGCCGGAAGCGGCGCCGGGCAGCTGATTTCGAAGTTCACATCGACGCGGGTTTTCGCTGACAAAGTACACTCCTGGTTGCGACCGCGTGGCGTCGATAGTGATAGTAGGCGGCACACGCTCCTTCACTCGATACCATCGGAGCTCCTAACGGATTTTCCGGCGTACATCTCATGCCAAACGCGGGGCAATCCGTCGGCTTCTTCAATCCCTGCAAAACCTGGGCGCTGATGCATTCCGCGGGCTCGTCCACCGAGAATTCGCCTAAATCAAAGACCCGATTGGCGTCATACGCCGCGTATTCCTGGCGCAGTTGCAATCCGCTCAGCGGTATCGGGCCGATTCCGCGCCACTTTTGATCGGCGACTTCAAACACCTCGGCCATGATCTGCTGCGCCGGCAGGTTTCCCTGGTAGCTCACCGACCTCACGTACTGGTTTTCCAGTTTTGCTTCTCCCGCTTCGAGTTGCCGGACCAGCATAAGCACCGCTTCCAGAATGTCGACCGGCTCGAATCCCCCTACGACGATCGGAATGCGAAAATGGCGAACCAGAGCCTCATACTCTTTGCAGCCCACAACCGTGCAGACGTGTCCTGGCGCGATGAAACCTTGCACACGGTTTGAGCTGGAAACCATCAGGGCGCGAATCGCCGGCGGGACCAGCACATGCGAAACCAGCATGGAAAAGTTGCTAAGCTTCTCGCGCTTGGCTTGCCATGCTGCCATCGCGTTCGCGGGCGCAGTGGTTTCAAAACCGATCGCCAGAAACACGACTTTACGCTCAGGATTCGAGCGGGCGATCTTTACTGCCTCCGTCGGGGAATAGGCAATGCGAACATCCGCGCCCTGAGCTTTAGCCCGAAGCAGATCCGAGCGCGATCCAGGAACCCGCAGCATGTCTCCGTAGGAAACCAGAATCACCTCCGGATGCAGCGCCAGCGCAATTGCTTTATCGACGGTTTCAAGGGGGGTCACGCAGACCGGGCATCCGGGGCCATGCACGAGTTCGATCCCGCTCGGCAGCAGTTCATCCAGACCGTAGCGCATGATGGTATGGGTCTGGCCGCCACAGATCTCCATCAGCACCCAGGGCCGCGTGCTTCGCTGCACGATCTCAGAGGCCAAAGCGCGGGCAATGCGCTGGTCACGATACTCGTCGAGATATTTCATGGTTAGGATTCAGGGCGAAAACTATTCTTCCGCCGGTGGCAATTCCGCCTCTAACGCTCCCATCTCTTCCAAAAGCTTGTAGGTACGTTCAGCTTCCGAGGAATCGACCCGGCTTATGGCGAAGCCTACGTGCACCATCACGTAGTCGCCCAAGCCAGCCTCAGGGACAAAACTGAGCGACACCTGCCGCACAATCCCGCCGAATTGCACGCGGGCCGCGCGCAGGGACCCCAGCTCCTGAATTTCGAGGATCTTACCCGGTATGGCGAGGCACACGAAGATTTCTCCATAGCCAGTAAAACATTGGCCCGATCCGCAACCTGTGACGCGCCTCACAGAGCAAAGTGATGGCTCGCACACTGCGCTGACTTCGATTTAAGAAGGGAGGAGGAATTAGAGAAAAGCGATCCGGGGCTGTTAGCATATTTTCATAGCGTCGCCTCAGAGCGAACCGAAGCACAGTTCAGTTCGAGGAGAGTGGAGCAGGACTATGGCAGTCAATGAATTGACGGAAAAAGAATGCGGCGATTTGCTGGAGCGCACTTCGATCGGCAGACTCGGCTGCGCGCATGATAACCAGCCATACGTGGTTCCGATTTATTTTGCTTACGAACGCGATTACTTTTACGTTCTTTCCACCATTGGGCAGAAGATCGAGTGGATGCGCGCCAATCCTAAGGTTTGTCTCCAGGTCGATGAGATCGCGAACGAATCTGAGTGGGTAAGCGTGATTGTCAACGGCCATTATCAGGAGCTGCCTGAGCCCCAATATACAGAGGAGCGCGCACGGGCGCGAAAGTTATTGGAGAAGCGCTACCGTTGGTGGCAAAACCCATTGGGCGAACGCCAACTGAAATCAGGTACAGATTTGATCGTTCCAACGTTCTTCCGCATTCAAAGGGTTTCGATGACGGGCTTGCGTGGCACCGCCGAAGGCAAGGAGTGGAAATAGACGCCCTGGAGCGGTTCGAGAAGATTCTTGTCCCCTTTAACCATCTTCGGGCTTTTTGCCGTGACCGCAATGCTGATTTGCTACGCCCTGGAAGACCGCAGTCGATGGTTCATTCTTGCATTCGCTGGAGCTTGCGTGCTGGGCTCCGTCTACGGGTTTCTGCAAGGCGCGTGGCCTTTCGGCCTGGTCGAGGCGGTTTGGTCCGCCGTTGCGATTAGGCGATGGGCGCGGGCACAGTGAGCCTGCCGTAAACCAGCGGATAGGCTATGCGCGCCGCAATTCGTCCAGCATCTTAGGATCGATGTTCCCGCCGCTGATGATGGCTACGCCCAGCCTGGTCGGCGGCAGTTGACGGGCATGGAAAATGAATCCAGCGACCGCGACCGCGCCGCTAGGCTCAGCTACGGTGGCCGGATTGGCGCTCAGATACTTCACCGCATCGCGAATTTCGTCTTCGGTCACAGTCACGATATCGTCCAGGTAACGGCGCATGTGCTCAAAGTTGATGGGCCCGATGCTTTGTGTCCGCAGTCCGTCGGCGATCGTCCGCGAAACTTCGCTGGCAGGGAACTGCACAATCTTTCCCGCCCGCAAGCTTGCCTGCGCATCGGATGCGACCTCCGGCTCTACTCCGATTACCTGGACCGAAGGCTTGGTGAGCTTAATCGCAGCCGCTACGCCGCTGATCATGCCTCCGCCTCCAACCGGAGCCAGAACCATCTCGACTTCCGGCAGATCTTCGAGAATTTCCAGTCCCATCGTCCCTTGACCGGCGATGATCTGCCCATCGTTGTAAGGAGGCACAATCACGTATCCATGCTGCCCGGCCAGTTCTTCGGCCTTATTCTGCCGTTCGGCGCTGCCCGGCCCTACGATCACGATCTCCGCGCCCAAGGCTGCCGTAGCCTCGCGCTTGATCGCTGGAGCATTCTCTGGCATGACGATCACGGCCTTCACCCCCAACGCCCGCGCCGCGTAAGCCACGCCCTGCGCGTGATTTCCGCTGGAGTAGGAAATGACTCCCCGCTTGCGTTCTTCTTCCGAGAGCGAGGCGATCTTGTTGTAAGCTCCTCGGAGCTTGAACGCCCCGATGGGTTGCTGGTTTTCCGGCTTGAGGTAAAGGCGGCGCGGATCTTCGTCGCAGAGCTTGAATTCAATCAGCCGCGTGCGCACGGTTATGCCTTGAAGGCGGGAGCGGGCGTTTTTGATGTCGGAGAGGCTCACAGTGAGCATATGTGCATAAAGCAGGAATATACCTACGGTGAGTTTAAGCCAAACGGTGATGCCACACCACGGATCCGGACTTTGCAGACTTTGCACGCTGCGCCTGAATGAATCCCTTCGGTGGAGCGCCGTGATATCGATCAATTTTCGGATTTCGCGGTGCTGTCCATCGGCTCGGAGAGCAACCCGCCGAGATTTCGAACCACAAAGCCTGCGGGAACTTGGAACATTGCCGGGTCAGGTTCCCTGCGCGAGAGATCTCCCACAGGAATAACCTGCGTGCCTTCTCGCGGGTCCTTACGCGTGATCGACAGATTTACTTGAAGATCGGGAGAGTACCAGAACTCTCGCGTGGTGACCAAGGGCTGGGCGTTCCCCACCACTCCGGCGCTGATGGTAATCGTCTCGCGCGTGCCGGCGACGTTCACCCCGTCAATGACGTCAGAACCCAGGGCTTTCTCGCACAAGGCTGCGCTTCCCGTCGTCAAACGGACCGGCCGGCTTCGCTGTAAATGTAGTGGGCGCATGATAGTCGGTGACATCGCAACGATGAGTTGCGAGGGTACAAGTTGTTCGGGTGTGGGAGATTGGGTCGAAAAGGATGATGTCTTCCAAGCTGGATTCCTCATCCGTACCAGCGGGTACAAAGCTGCGACGTTCGCGGTAAATGCGGCCTTGGCTGTCTCGCGCGACCATCGCGAAAAGATGGGTCACGATGATATTCCCGTCCCCTCCGGGTCCACTCGGTGGTGCTCCGCCCGGAAAAAGGCCTTCCGGTAACCGGAAGAACTTCGATACCGGTCACGCGAATACGCGTGCCGCCATCGGGCCCCGGCGACGGTTCATCGGACTCTTGAGCGGCCAGGGCGAAGGCGAAAAGGAGGGATGCAGCTAGCAAGGTGCCGTGTTTCATCTCGTCACCCTACGACCAAACGCCGAGAATATAGCATCCGGTTGGAATAAATTCACTCTGGTTCGAGGGTCGATTAAATCTCCAAAATCACCGGCATGATCAATGGTCGTCTCTGGGTTTCCTTGGAGATGTACCGCTTCAAATCCGCGCGGATTTTTTCCTTGATCACACCGTAGTCGGCCTTTTCTTCTTCGCTGGAGTGCGCCAGAGTATCTTCCACGATGCGCCGCGCTCCGTCCAGCAAACCGTTGTCGCCAGGATTGAAGCCTCGCGTAACAATCTCCGGCGCCGTTTCCACCCGCCCAGTGAGTTTGTTGATGGCGATGATGGGCAGTACGATGCCGTCTTCGCTCAAGTGCCGCCGGTCTTTGATGATCAAGTCCTCGACCACATCCGTGCGATTACCGGAATCGATGCAAACTCGGCCCACGTTAATTCGTCCAGCCTTGCGCGCATTGCGTTCATCGAATTCGAGAATGTCGCCACTCTCGATCAGGATGACCTTGCCCACAGAGCTATGCATCGCTCCGGCCATTTCCGCGTGCAGCTTGAGCTGACGGTATTCGCCGTGGACGGGAATAAAGTATTTCGGCTTCACCAGGTTAATGATCAATTTCAGTTCTTCCTGGCTCGCGTGCCCGCTCACATGGATGGGAGGCGAAGTACCGTCTTCGTAAATCACATGCGCTTCCCGGCGGAACAGGTGATCGATCATGCGATAAATCGTCTTCTCATTGCCCGGGATGATGCGCGAGGAGAGCACAACCGTGTCGCCCTTTTCAATCTTGGCGTGCTTGTGGTTGTCCACTGCCGCACGCGACAGGGCCGACATAGGCTCGCCTTGGGTACCGCTGATCATCACGCAAATTTTTTCTGGGGCGAAATTCTTCATCTCGCCGGGATTGATCACCAGCCCATCTGGAATTTCCAGGTAACCTAGATCCTCGGCGATTTCGGCGGAGTTGTTCATCGAGCGGCCTACGAACGCCACTTTGCGGCCGTGCTGGTGCGCCAATTCCACCGCCAGGCGAATGCGGTGAATCGATGAAGAGAAACACGAGATGAACAATCGCCGTTGAGTGTGCGCAAACACTTCATCAAACTTGCGGCGCACGGCCCGCTCGCTGGGTGTATATCCTTTGCGCTCAACGTTGGTGGAATCCTGAAACAGGGCGAGCACGCCCTGTTTGCCATACTCCGCAAAGGAATGCAGATCAAAAAGATGGTTGTCGGTGGGCGTGGGATCGACTTTGAAATCGCCGGTGTGAATGATCACACCAAGGGGGGTGTGAATCGCCAAAGCGACGCAGTCCACCAGGCTATGCGTGACCCGAATGGGATGAATGGTGAAAGCGCCAGCCTTGAAGCGTTCACCGGCCCGCATTTCACGCAGATCCGCGTCCTCCAGCAGTCCATGCTCGTCAAGCTTGTCTTCCACATAGGCGAGAGTGAACTCTGTTCCCCATACCGGCACCTTGAGCTCGGAAAGAATCCAGGGCAGTGCGCCGATGTGATCCTCATGGCCATGGGTCAGAATAATTCCTCGCACGCGCTGGCGATTCTCGATGAGGTAGGAAATATCGGGGATCACAATGTCCACGCCGAGCAGCTCCACTTCGGGGAACATCAGTCCGGCATCGATCACGATAATGTCGTCGCCCCAGCGGACCGCCATGCAGTTCATTCCGAACTCGCCGAGGCCCCCTAAAGGGACAACTTGCAGTTTTGCAGTTGGCATGGAGTAGTGCTGATGCTAGCAGACTCTGTAACATAGCGTACAGAGGCGATTCTTCTATTTCTACAGACAGCGGATAGTATTCTCGCTTTCTCTGAGGTAAGGTTGATGCAATGGCTGGATCGGAATCCAAGTCGTGGCTTCGGGCTCGTGCCGAAAAGGCGGTGATCAAAGGGCTGACCCGCGCTTACGCCACGGTCCAGGTCAACCCGGATAGATTTCTCGTACAACTTCGCACTGCTTACCGGCTGCCCGTCAGTGGTTATCACGGAATGTATAGGATCGAGATAGGCGAACTAGACGTCGTGGCTGACGATCTGATTCGTGGCGGAATGAAACTCGCGGCCGCTGAAGGTGCTGGCTTCGGACTGGGTGGTTTGATCACGATCATCCCCGATCTTGGAATTCTGTCGGCCATCACCATGCGAACCATCCAGAAGCTCAGTCTGGTGTATGGTTTTCAGTTCAACACCGACGATGAGATCGCCGAACTCTGGATCGCGGCCGCCAGCGCGGCGGGTGTTGACATCAGCCGCGAACTCGTCGAGAAAGAAGTGGTCAACAAATTCGTGCCGCGAGTGATTCAGCGTATCGCGGCTCGCGCCAGCGGCGAGGTCGTCGAGAAGTGGGCCGGCCGCATGATCCCCTTGGTTAGCTCGGCGATCGGAGCGGGTCTGAACTACTGGTTCGTACGGGCATGGGGCGAGCGCGCCAAAACCCACTTTCGCGAGCGGCATTTGGAGCTCCGTCATCGGGCGCATCAAGCGGCTTTGGAGCAAACAGCGCCGCAGATATTGTTACCCCAAGCACGTTAGCGCAGTGTCCCAACCTCCTGTTTCTGATGGGCCATTCCTGCATCGATCGAAAACCAGTAGCAACTCTATGTTAAAAAAAAGAATGCCCACTTTTCGCAGTGCTGCCATTCTCTTCGATCTTGATGGTGTACTGGTTGATTCCACTGGTTCTGTGGACCGACAGTGGCGCATCTGGGCGAGAGAGCGAGGCATTGACGAGGAGAGGGTGATTGCCATCGCTCATGGCGTTCGCGCAGTTGAGGTTGTTCGCGCTGTTGCTCCTCAGCTTGATGCGGTATCGGAAGTGCGCGGTCTGGAAGAGCGTGAGGCGGCGGATCGTGACGGCGTAGTCGTAATGCCGGGTGCCGTCGAGTTGGTTCGCATAATCCCCCATGGTCTCTGGTCCGTAGTGACTTCTGGATCGCGCCATCTGGCGAGTGGGCGGCTACACCGTGCCGGCCTACCGGTTCCAAACATCATGGTTACAGCGGACGACGTTGTGAATGGAAAGCCAAATCCGGAGCCATATCTGAAGGGTGCGGAGTTGCTGGGCGTCAACCCAGAAAAATGTTTAGTAATCGAAGACGCACCTGCCGGAATCCGCTCGGCTCACGCAGGAGGCATGAAGGTGATTGGGCTGACCTCTACGTATCCCGCGGTAGCGCTCCGTGAAGCCGACGTTGTTGTCGCGAAGCTCGCACAGATTAAGATCAGCGTCGAGGACGCGCGCACCCTGCTGGTCGAGATCAGCTGAAGCCGTTGCGGGGTGAATCAGCGCAGCCAATCTTCCAACTCAACCCCGCGATCTGTTTTCTCATCGCGGTATTTCACGATTACGGGCGCGTACAAAGAAATTCCCATCTCCGCTGCCGCGCCCTTCGTTACACTACGCGACCCCGGCACGACCACAGCGCCCTCGGGAACTTCGAGCCGCCCCTCGGACGTCGCGCGGTAAACCTCGCCGCGCACCAGATCAAAAAGCGGGGTTGATCTGGTCAAGATCGTTCCTGCACCAAGAACGGCACGAGCACCAACCAGCGTTCCTTCGTAAACTCCACAGTTGCCGCCCACCAGCACGTCGTCTTCAATGACCACAGGCGACGCATTCACCGGCTCCAGCACTCCTCCAATCTGGGCGGCGGCGCTGAGGTGAACCCGCTTGCCGACTTGCGCGCACGAACCCACCAGCGCGTGGGAATCGACCATCGTGCCTTCGTCCACGTAGGCGCCCACATTGATGAACATCGGCGGCATGCAGATCACCGAGGGCGCCACGTACGCCCCCATGCGCACCGAGGAACCTCCGGGAACAATACGGACGCGGTCTGCCACGGAAAACTGTCGGGCAGGGAAGGTGTCTTTATCCACGAACGTCAGCGGCGCGGAGCCCGTCTCGGCCAGTTCGCCCAGCCGGAAGCCCAGCAGAATACCGTGTTTCACCCAAGTGTTGACCACCCAGCGGCCGTCGATCTTCTCCGTGGCCCGAATCTTGCCCTGCGTGAGTGCGTCACGGAATGCAAAAAATGCCGGGCGAGCCTCGGGATTGTGTTCCACCTCGCCCAGCGCGGCCAGTCGCTCAATGGATGATTTTAAGGATTGCATGAAATTGTCGATTGTTGATTGTTGATTGATGACGGAACCCAGGATGGCCCGGAGGTCTTAATCGGCAATCACCAATCAAAAATCTGCAATGGTAACTCTCATACGCACTTGCACTCGCTGCGAATGAGCACGCCGCTCATCTCGTGCGCTACTTCTCTTCCTTGCGCCAGGGTGGCATAAGGTCCGTGCCAGCGCGCATGATTCGCGTCGTGACCGGCAGGCCGGCCCTTGCCCTGGTTACATTGACCGCATGATCCGCGGTGCAGCACAATCTTGTGTGGACCGGCCGCCCAATTTTCATAAATGTAAAATACAGTCGCCTCCGGTGCGGGGACTGCCGCCTTAGCGATGAGTCCTACCTCCGCTACAACTTTTTGGAGCCTCGATCGCATGTCGCGGCGCATGGGCAACAGCGGCAGGCGATAATTCTCTCCAATTTTTCCCATCATCGCCAGCACGGCTTTCACTGGCAGTGGGCTCGACTCGATGAAGTTCGCCTGCATCAATCCTAAATACTTCCGATAAATACTGCGGGCAGTGGCCCAATCGTTGTTGAGAGCAGCGCGGGTCATGGTCGCCATTTCACGCGGAATTTCATTTGCCGTGACCGAGATCACCCCAACTCCTCCCAGTGCAATCACCGGCAAAGTGGCGGCATCGTCTCCCGAAAAGACGAGGAATGTTTCAGGCACCATATTGATTGCCTCCGCGATCTGTGTCATGTTGCCGCTCGCTTCCTTCACCCCGACGATGTTCGGAATCTCCGCCAAGCGCGCCAGCGTTGCCGGCTCGAGATTCGCCGCAGTGCGGCCCGGCACGTTGTAAAGAACGACCGATTTGTCGGGTACGGCCTCGGCGATCGCCCTGAAGTGTTGATACTGACCCTCTTGCGTCGGCTTGTTGTAATAAGGAGAAGCGGTGAGAATGGCGTCGACCCCGGGCCGTGCACCGACTTCTTTGGCCTTCTCCACGGCGTCCTGCGTAGAGTTTGAGGTTGCACCCGCCATGATGGGCACGCGCCCGGCCGCCACTTCGATCGTGGTATCGATAACGTGGAGCCACTCCTCGCGCTTCAGCGTCGGTGTCTCGCCGGTGGTCCCGCAGGGGACGAGAAAATCGATTCCGGCCTCGACCTGCCACGCCACCAGATTGCGCAGAGCAGAGGCATCGATGGAGCCATCCTGATGAAACGGAGTGACGAGAGCGGTACCGCAACCACGGATTTGCATGCTAATAAGATAGCGCGAATGGGCGTGCGGCGAAACGCCTGCGGAAAATGCGGGCGCACTACAGCTTCCGCCAGATGTCTTTGAAATCGTAGAAGCCTTTCTTGCCGGAGAGCCACTCCGCGGCGCGCACGGCGCCTTCGGCGAATCCTCGGCGAGACTTGGCGTCATGACAGAGGTAGATGCTGTCGGCAGCGGAGTCCAGAACGACCTCGTGCATGCCTACCACGTCGCCTTCCCGAAAAGAAGTGATCTCCACATCCTCGTTCTTGCCGCTGGCCTCGCGGATGAGGCGTTGCATGACGAGGGCTGTTCCCGACGGCGAATCTTTTTTGTGAACGTGATGCCGCTCGAAGATCTGGGCTGAGTAATCGTGCTGCAGGGCGGCGGCGGCCGCCCGGACGGCCTCCAGGAATAGATTCACTCCCACGGAGAAGTTTGCCGCGTAGAGAAATCCCGTGCCACTGCTCTCGACCAGTTTCTTGACTCGATCAATTTCCCTGTACCAGCCAGTTGTGCCCACGACCATGTTCTTGCCAGCTTCGACGGAGGCTTCCATATGAACGAGGACGCAAGAGGGAGCGGTGAAATCGATGACAACATCGACGTCGCGTAGGTTTTCGGCGGAGAGAGCCTGTTCACCGGCGTTTTCCGCCGCCCCCGCGACGCGAATCTCATGTCCGCGCTGGCGGGCTACTTCCGCCACCAGCGATCCAGTCTTTCCGCGGCCGAGAAGCAGGATATTCATCGAAAAGCTCTAACGCGCAGATCGCCGAGAAAACCTCGCGGAGTTTGCGGATACGATCTTAGAATATACTTCCTCGGGTCTTCCCGGCGGCATTTCCTCGCGAGACCTAGGCGCCAAAAGCCCTCAAGCAAAAACTTCCGGATCCAAGTCCTTAAAAAATGTCTTGTGCAGCCGCTGGATCACTTCTACCACTTCGTCTTCTTCAATGACGAATGTCAGATTAATTTCCGAAGCGCCCTGCGAAATCATACGAATCTTCTTGTCGGCTAGTTCTCCAAACACGAGCGCCGCAACCCCCGGCTTATCCCGCAGGCTTTCGCCAACCAGGCACACGATGGCCTTGCGGCCTTCATACTTCACGTCCGCCAGCTTCGCCAGATCTGCCGCCAGCGCTGGAATGGCCTGGTTGGAATCCACGGTGAGCGAAACGCTGACCTCGGAGGTCGAGACCACGTCGACTGCAACCTTATGTCGATCGAAGACCTCGAAGATTGCGCGCAAGAATCCGTGTGCCAGCAACATACGCGGCGCCGCCACATCGACGATGGTGATGCGCTTTTTCACTGCAATTGCTTTGAAGATGTTTTTCCCCTGAGGCGTGCGAGTGGTGATCTTCGTCCCTTCACACAACGGATTCAGCGAATTCAGCACGTAAACCGGGATATTTTTCTGGATAGCCGGCAGCACGGTCGCGGGATGCAGCACCTTGGCGCCAAAATATGCCAGCTCGGCGGCTTCATCGAAACTGATCACCTTAATGCGCCGCGCTTCCTTGCAAATACGCGGATCGGTGGTGAGAATTCCATCCACGTCGGTCCAGATTTCAATGCGCTCCGCGCCCAATCCCGCGCCCACAATGGCTGCGGAAAAATCGGAGCCACCGCGCCCGATGGTCGTGGTCACGCCCGCGCGACTTGCTCCGACAAATCCGCCCATGACCGGAACCCGGCCGGCATCCAGCAGCGGTTTGACTCTGCTTTGCAGCCGCTCGTTGGTTTCTTCTTGCTGCGGAACCGCCTGCATGTAACTGCTATCGGTCACCAGCACTTCGCGTGCGTCCACATGCGCGCTGTTCAGGCCATGGGCCGAGAAAGCCGCCGCCACAATTCTGCTGGAGAGAATCTCGCCGAACGCGGCAACGTGATCGGTGGTCCGCGGAGTCAATTCGCCAACTGCGGAAATGCCGCGCAGCAACTCATCGAGCGTCTCGAAATCGGCTCCCAACTCCGCGTGAAAGTCCGTGAATAATGCCGTGCCCAGCAGTTCGCTCGCGGTGTTGTAGTGGCGCTCCTGCAGGGAGCGGCAAAGTTTGAGAGCGGTCTTTCGTTCGCCCGCTCCCGCCGCGCGGGCCATCGTAAGAAGTGTGTCGGTAACCCGCGCCATCGCGCTAACCACCAGCATAGGGCGTTGCGGCAGGCGGTCTTTTACGATTGCAGCCACGCGCGCAATGGCCTTGGCATCTTCCACGGAAGTGCCGCCGAATTTCATTACGATCATCGGGGTAACATCCAGCCAAGATTGCGGGAGTGCCGCTCAGGTTTCAATCGAGGTAACCCTTAGCCTTGAGGAGTTCGGCATTCAGCACGGCGGCGCCCGCGGCCCCGCGGATCGTATTATGCGAAAGAATGGTGAACTTCCATTCCAGTACTCCGCACGGTCGCAGCCGTCCCACCGACGTGGTCATGCCCGCGCCCGTGTCTACGTCAAATCGCGGCTGTGGACGATCATTCGCTTCCATGTAAGCTATGGGGCGCGCGGGCGCACTGGGAAGGTTCAATTCCTGCGGTGTGCTGCGGTAATCGTTCCATGCGCCAATGATGTCCGCCGGCTGGCACTTCGTTTTCAATCTCACAGAAACTGATTCCGTGTGCCCGTCCTCCACCGCAACCCGGTTGCACTGCGCGCTCATGGCAAAAGCGGCAGGAACAACTCTGGTTCCGTTCAGTTGTCCCAGCAGCTTTAGCGTTTCCTCTTCCATCTTTTCTTCTTCGTTACGAATATAGGGAATAACGTTGCCCAAGATATCGAGCGATGCCACGCCCGGATACCCTGCGCCGCTGACCGCCTGCATGGTCACGGCCATCACGGCTTCTAATCCGAAGCGCTGTTGTATCGGTGCCAGGGCCAACACCAAGCCGATGGCGGAGCAATTCGGATTGGTCACCACATAGCCTCCGGATTTTTTCCTCCACGCTTGCCCGTCAATCAGTTTGATGTGACCGGCATTGACCTCGGGAATCACCAAGGGTACGTCAGACTGCATGCGCAGGGCGCTGGAATTCGAAACCACGGCGCAGCCCGCCTCAGCAAAACGCGGCTCCATTTCGGCGGCGATGGCGGCATCGAGCGCCGCAAAAATAATCTTAGGGGCACCTTGAGGTGTGGCTGGCGAAACTTTCATGGCGGCTATATTTGCCGGGATCCCGGTTTTCAATCGCCAGCGAACGGCTTCACCGTAAGTCTTGCCCTCGGAACGGTCGGAAGCCGCTAGCCAAGCGACCTCGAACCACGGATGGTTCTCCAGCATCTGGATAAACCTCTGCCCGACCACACCGGTTGCACCCAAAATACCGATCGCAAGTTTGTTGTTCATAAGTTGTAGGTAGCAAGAAAGGTTCTCTGAATTCTACAACAGCCCTTCCTGCAAAAAATCTCCCAAAGGTAACCGGTCTGGCTTCCACCGCGGCCAAGAAATTGCATGTCCGCTTCCGCGGGAACTCGCGATGACCTTCGGTCACTACCGTTTTTATACGGCACGCCGATGAGATGGGTGGATTCAAGGAACGACACAACTGGTTAAGTGCGGACCAGCGCATCAACCACGTAACCATTTTCAAGAACCATGGCACCGATGCTGGCGCCAGCCTGCAGCACCCTCACTCCCCAGATTATCGCGACGCCCGTAATTCCGACCCAGGTACGTCATCGTCTGCATGAGACTCTTCGGTATTTCGACGACGCCGGCGAAGGCATGTTCTGCCATAGGGTGGAGCGGGAGGTCGAAGACCAGACTCGCATCGTTCTTACGAGTGAACCTTTTGTGGCGATGGAAGTGTTTGCTTCGCCTACGCCCTTCGCTACTCATATATTTCCGCTCCGCCACGTGGCCAGCTTCGGCGAAATCACGACTGCGGAAGCTGTCGACTCGGCACGAATCTTGTGGACCTTGCTAGCCAAAATTTGCGTGGGGCTGGAAAATCCTGACTTCAATTTCACAGTACGCAGCGGTCCCTCGGATTCCATGGGTGCCAGGCATTTTCACTGCTATGTAAGCGTAATCCCACGACTCACGCGTGTGGCCGGTTTCGAACGGGGCTGCGGTATGTTCATCAACACCGTTCTCCCCGAAGCCGCTGCTGAATTTCTTCGCAGAAACTGTGGAGAAATCTGTAGGTGCAACCGGCGCCGGAGGCTAACCAGATTGTGGCCAGAAAGGTTGATCGAACAATAATGGAACTGACAGCGTTGGTTACTTCTTAAGCCCGACCTGGCTGCCAAGCACGTACTCGTCCAGCGGACCGAATTTTCTTTTCTCCGCGTAAAGTCGCCATCGGCGAAACACGATGCGCAGACTCGCCATGACCGGAATCGAAAGAAAAATTCCAAGAATGCCAGCCACTTCGCCGCCCGCCATCACTCCGAAAATCGCAGCCAGCGGATGCAGTTCCATGCTCTGGCCCATGATCCGCGGCGAGGTCACATAATCCTGAATCAGCCGCCAGCATCCGAGGAAGATAACCAGTGCCAGCCAGTGCTGGTAGCTTGTCAGCAAAGCCACGACGATGATCATTAGGGCTGCGACCAGCGGCCCCACGACCGGGATGAATTCCAGCAATCCTCCCAATGTTCCCAGCACCAAGGCGTAATTCATCCCCATCATGCCTAGGGCGGAGGAATATACAACAAGCGTAAGAGCCGCCAGTATGAGTTGTGCCCGGATAAAATGAGCCAGCATCTGATTCAAGTCGCTGAGCACGCCCTGCAGCAATTCGCGCTGCGGGCGCGACTGCACCAAGTCGAGCAGGATCTGGCTGAAGGCAGTTCCATCTTTCAGAAAAAAAATCGATAGCAGCGGAACGATCACGAGCAGCCATGCCTGTTTGGCGACATCCGCCACCCGCAATCCAATATCCTGCGCGAGCCTCGTGATCTGATCACTGTGGCCAGCCAGGTAGTCCCTCGCTAGATCCACCAGGCGGGCGTTCCAACCATGTTCTTGCCCCAGTTGTTCTGCGATTTGCCCGGAACTCAAACGGGACAGAGCGGGCAGCGATTGGCTTAAGCGGGCGCTTTCCCGAGCGATCCTGGGTCCCGTGGAAACAAAAAACAGCACCACCAAGCCCAGCAGCAACACGTAGATAACAGCAATGGCGCGACCTCGCCCGTGCAGCAGTTTCTCCAGGTTCGATACCAACGGGCTCATCAGATAGGCGAAAAAGATTGCAAACAAAAACGCTACAAGAGTCTGCCGTGCGGCATACAGAAACCCCAACCCCAGCGCGAAAAGCAGCACTGTGATTAAAACTCGGGCCGTCCGTGCATCCGCGAGCAGCAAATTGTCTCTCCATGCAGCGCTGAGTCAAAGTTCGGGAAAGGACCTTCTTGTCTAGTCTCGCAATACTATCGTGTTATCGTCCGCGATCTCCACGCGCATGAGTTTGAACTGATCTTTGTCGTCCACCCACAAGGTCCACGCGAAAGCTTCGCCTTTCAAGTTTAAACGCAGTAACTCACGCTCTGTACCTCGGATCGTAACCTTCTCTCTTCCCGCCAGTTCCAAGCGGACCCGCATCGAAGTCCTGTCCTGCGGCACCAGCACTCCGAACTCCACAGGACCCTGCTGGCACTTTAGAGTGCCGTTGGCCGTTTGACAGTTGGTTGCTAAGTAACGCCAAGCCAGGATTTCGCGATGAATAAAGAAGTTGTTGTCCAAGATAGCGGAGGTGTTCGGCATGAGAAATGGCTGTTCGGCCGGCTTCGAGGAAGAGCCCGTCGTGATCTTTTCCAGCAGGAATTCGTCTTTAGGTGTCACCACCAGCGAGCTGCTTCCGTCACTCCATTCGTAGCGAACCAACTCGCCACTACCGGACATGCGCAGTTCCGATCTTTGAACCGGCGTTGCGGCATCGCCGGATTCCTGCAGGCCCGACTTCACGATGCTGACGCTGTTTTCCTGCCGCACGCTGAAATTCTCAGTCACCACCCGTTGGCCCTTTACGAAGACCCCAAACGAGCCGGCATCGACGGATTGGTTGCCCGACGCTTTTGGGTTGTCCTTCTTGTCCCCGGCGTAGCTCGCAACCGCGCATGCCAGAGCGGCCACAATTCCCCATCGAAGGTGCGCGATCACAGTCACTCGGTTTCTCCTTGATTGTCGAGGGCAGCCTCTAGCCCCAAAACCTGAATCAGCTCTGCCGCGATCTCCTCAACCGCTTTGCCCGCTGTTTCGTGCCGCAAGGCTGCCGTCAAGTAATACGGGCGCCGTTTTTCGTAGAGAGTCCGAAAGTCGTCCAAAGCTGCAAGCAACGGTCGCTCCACTCCAAAGCTCGCCGATTCCTGCGTGCAACGCCGCCACAGTTCATCGACTTCGGCATCCAAAAAGACGGTTGGAATTTTCACGGCACGGATCAACTTGCTATTGGATTCGTGGATAAAAGCTCCGCCACCCAGGGCGATCACTTTCGGAGAGCCGTTGCGTAATTCATCCAGCAATTCTCTCAGGGCTTCTTGTTCAGCCCGGCGAAAGGCAGCTTCTCCGGACTTGCGAAAAATCTCCGCAATCTTTCTTCCTTCGCGTCGTTCAATCCGCTGGTCTAGATCCTCAAAACGCCAGCCCAAATCTCGGGCCAGAGCCTGGCCCACACTGGTTTTGCCGGCGCCCATGAATCCGACCAGAACGACTGCCCGTACCGCGGCAGCTTTGCCAGCACCCGGCACTCTGGCCGAGATCTTCGCACGCCGTTCTCGCTGCTTCAGTTTTTTCTTCTTTATTGTTTTTCGGAGCGTTTTCTGAGATGGATTTTACCACTGAAGGTTCGCAATACCACGGTGGACGAGACCGCGACGCGACCGACGGTACCCGCGAAGGCACGACCTTTATCGAGAGTGAAGTAGGTGTGGGTCTTCGGTTGGAGCGGAATATCGTCGTGGACTTCTCCACGAACCGAGCGGGCGCTGACATCGGCGGAAGTCCACTCGGGAATGGTGGCATTGATGTCGCCACTGTGGCTGGTAAGCCGATATTCTCCACTATTGCCGAAGTCACCGATATAGTTGATGCGGCCGCTGGTCGAGACCACTTGCACCAACGAACCATTTACGCTATTTAAAGTAATTTCGCCGCTCAGCGAGTCTACCTCGACGTGACCGTTCTTTATGTTGTCCAGATTCACCGCGCCATTCATCGTCTTTACGTGCACATGAGCGTCCGAAATGTCACGAACATCCACTTGTGCCCCTGGACCCTCCAGGCTGACATCCCCGTGCAACTTCTCGGCATGGAGCGACCCGGTGCTGGAATGTAAAGTGATACTGGCGTCTGCGGGAACCAAAATTTCGTAGTCCACGCGGCCGGATTCCGCGTCCGCGCCAGACAGTAGATGCGATTGGATATCAACCCGGTTTCCGCTCTGGTTGTTGTCCACTTCCACTTTGTCTGAGTGCAAGATCGCCGTAATGCTTACGGTATTGGTCAATGAAGGTTTGACTGAGATCGAACCGTACGGATTTATCACCGACACGCCCGCCCGCGGCCCCACGGTAAAGCGGAACTCCTTCTTGCTTTCCGCCACCAGTGTGCCCGCCATGATTACGGTCACAGTGATGAGCTCTGCCGCGTGTCTACTCAACATATTCATTCCCCCGAGCCGATTGCCGCCCGATACCAAACCGCTTTGGAAAACCTTCCCTACGGCAGAGACCGATCCATCGCCATTTCAAACAGCATGGACTTCTGCTGGTATGCATCCATCAGCGAGCGCCGGGCCTCTTCGTCATTCGGATTGTCGTTCACCACGCTTTGCGCGTCGCGGATGTATTCATTCACCCGCTGCAGATTTTCTGTGTATTGGCTCTGCATCGCGGGAGCGTTGGCGGCAACCTCCTGGATCAAGTCCTCATCGTTCAAGCCAGAGGGGTTTACCGCCGGGGTGATCAAAGCCACCTCGGGATGGGGCGGATTGGGAAAAGACTGGCGCCGCTCATAAACTCCCAAAACCAGCAGCAACATTGCCGCGGCCGGTACCAGCCATCGCGCCGCTCCCCATCGCGCCCGGAACGACGGAATGGTCGCTGGCCGGTCCACATTCTGCGGACGAATCAGACCTTCCTGCCGCAACGCAATTTCAATGGAATTCCACACTCGCGGGCTGGGGTCGTCGCTGGCCTGCAGTTCGCTAGCCTTCGCGACGATCAAACGTAATTCCTTTACAAGCTCTGAGCATTCCGCACAGGTTTTCAGATGAGTGCTTTGCTCCGGCGTGCTGCCGTCTTCCACTTCCGCCAAGCTTTCCTGCAGCTCAACGCAATTCATACGACCCTCTCCCCGACGATCCTGTGATTCGGATCTCCGACCGCATCTCTCGTGCCCCTGCCGAGAATGCAATGTGCCTCGTAGGCTTCAACTCTGGTTGCCTAACTTGCCCGAGATTTCCCGGCCTTTTCGGCTCTATTCATCTTGAGCAGGTCGCGCAACTTCATGCGCGCCTTGTGTAACTGCGATTTGCTGTTGCCAATCGAACACCCTACCAAAGTGGCGATTTCATTATGCTCGTAACCTTCTACATCGTGAAGTACAAAAATCGTTCGATAACCCGGAGGCAAATCGTTCACTGCCCGCTGCAACTGCAGCCGGTCAATCGATCCTGAGAGCGCTACATCGTCCGCCCCAAAATCCTTCTTCTGCGAATCTTCATCGGTGCCTGGCGTGGTTTCTTCGAGCGAAACCACGGGCAGGCTCTTTTTTCTCAGATGCATCAGAACTACGTTCACCGACAATCGATGCAACCACGTGGAGAACGCCGACTCCCCGCGAAACGTGCCGATCTTCCGGTAAAGCTGCAAAAACGCTTCCTGTGCCAAATCCTCAGCCTCGGCGGTGTTCGCCGTCATCCGCAAACAGAGCGAATACACACGTCGCTTGTGCTTGTCATAGAGCACTTGGAACGCTTCCGCGTCCCCGAGCTTGGCCCGGTCGATGACCTCCGCCTCGCTCCGTTCAGTGGCTTTTTTCTGTCGTGGGTCGGTCAACTCTTCTTTTTCCGGCCGCACTCATTCGGATGCGGCATAACTAGTTTGTGTTGTATTGGTTGCGCGCCCTCGTCCCAACCAGCCAGACGGCGGTAACTTCCAGAATATCAGAGTCTTTCTACCGATCTCTGGAGGGACTTTTCGGGATGACCGTCCCGCCCGGGTCATGGCCGGAAAGCCTTTCTCTTAGCAGGGTTGGATGCAGGATTGGCAGCAGGCTGTGTAGGCCGTCGGGGAGGGGAGCACGCCGCTCTGCGGAAAATGGTAGTTTTCGGGCGACTTTATCTAGCACTATTGGCCGTGGTGATCGTCTCTAGGCCGTGCCCGTGCGGTCCCAGTTCACGTTGCCGTAACAGAAATGCGAATACTACTCCCAGAATTCCCAGAATCGAAAAAATCCACATCCCTAGGTTGTAGCCTGCGGGATTGCTGGCGTCGGCGTGACCGTAATTGTTCGCCCACCCCACCAATAAGTTAAGTCCAAATAGTCCGATGTTCTGGATCATGGTCATCAGCCCATATGCCGTCCCCAGCTTCGACTGGTCAACGATGTAAGCCACCGCCGGCCACATTACCGCCGGGATCAGCGAGAACGCCACTCCCATCATCGCCATTGGCACATATAAATTTATGTGGGTGTAAGCCATCATCAGATACACGGGAATCAGCAGCAACGATCCGCACATCATTAAGAGAGCGCGCTTGCCTACGCGATCCACCCACAGGCCGAACAGCGGCGTCGCAATCATCGCAAACAACGTCAGCATGCTCGACAAGAATCCGCCAAATTCACGCGACGTGCCGTGCGCCTCCATGAAAAACTTCACGGCGAACGTCTGGAAAGGGAAGATTGCTGAGTAGAACACGATGCAGAGGGCGACGATAAGCCAATAACTGACTCCGAACTTCCATAGGTCTGAGAACACCACCTTGTCAGTCGAAACTTTGCCCAGACTGTAATTTTTCTCCGCCCATTCCTCCATGAACCAGTAAATGATCGCCCCCACTAAACTCAAAGCCGAGAAGGCCAGCGCGATCAGGAAGGGAGTTCGCCAACTGGCATAAGCGGCACGCGCCCAGGTAGGCGAATTCAGAGCAGCGAATGTTCCCAGTCGTGATGCGGTCAGGTTCAGCCCGAACGCGAAGCTCAATTCTTTGCCTCGGAACCAGCGTGCCAGCGCGGCGGTGACCGCCACGTTGAGGGATTCCGCTCCCATTCCGAAGATAAGGCGCCCGGTCGCCATCAGCGGGAGGTGCCCGGTGGCCACGGTGATGGCCGGTCCGATGAAGCACAGCATGCCAAAGATCATCAGCGACTTTCGCAGTCCTATTCGATCAATAATGAAACCGCCAATGAGCACCGTGAAGATGTTGGGGAAGCTGTAAATCGCCTGCAGAAATCCGATGTCCAGATCAGAGAAACCCAGTTGCTGTTTGAGCACATCGGCGAGCGGGCTAAGCGCGTCGTACGCATAGTAGCTGCCAAACATCGCTAGACTGACAAAGATCAAAACCAGCCACCGGAACAGGGGACTCGGTTCAGGACGTACAGTTTCCGTCATCCACTCTCTTTTCTTCGAGCAAAATTAAATGAAGGGATTGCGAGCCGAGAAGATTAGCAGATCAAGGAGTCGTCCGCATCACGATGCTCATGCGGCAACCGCCAGCCCTTTGAGCGCTCAGGACAGGCTCTCGGCTGTCCTGACATGCAAAACTCGGCATCTTTTCAACGCTTGTCATTCCGACCGGAGCCGGAGCGCCAGGGAGGGCGGAGCGGAGGAATCCCCGAGATGTGCATTGAGGCTCGTTTCACTTAAACGCCCTGACCTGAAAATTCTAATACTTCACAATCGCCGCAAACGATTTCGGATCGAGCGATGCTCCACCTACCAGCGCGCCGTCGATTTCCTCTTGTGCCATGAGCGCCGAGGCGTTGTCGGGCTTGACCGATCCCCCGTAGAGGATACGGAGCTTCGCCGCAAAATCCTCGCCGAATATTTCCGTAGCTTCGCGGCGGATCACGGCGTGCGCCTCGCCGGCCAGTTCCGGCGTCGCGGTTTTTCCGGTGCCGATGGCCCAAACCGGTTCGTAAGCCACCACGAGGTTCGCGGCCTTCTTGGCAGACACTGCGTGGAACGCTCGCACACACTGGCGGCGAAGGACGTCGTCCGTCAATCCAGCTTCCCGTTCTTCCAGCACTTCGCCCACGCAACAGATTGGTATGAGACCGGCTTCCAGCGCTGCCTTCAGCCGCAGGTTCACGGTGTCGTCGGTTTCCCCGAAGTACTGCCGCCGCTCCGAGTGTCCAATGATGACGTGAGTCACGCCCAGCGCGAGCAGCATGGCCGTGGAAGTTTCTCCGGTGAACGGGCCCTCAGGCTTCCAGTGCACATTCTGACCGCCGATGGCCACGTTCGATCCCTTTGCCGATTCCAACGCTGCAATGAGATCAACGTCAGGCGGACAAACGACGATCTCGTCACGATTGTGGCCGGGGACCAGCGGCAGGAAATCGCGGAAAAATTCGCGGGTCGGATCGGGGGTTTTGTACATTTTCCAGTTGGCGGCGATGAGCTTCTTTCTCATGAGGAGGCCTTTTCGATTCGGAATGGGACTGCGGTGTTAGCAAAACTGAACGTTTCGGCAGCTTGTGTGTACGCGGTTAAAGTCGCGAGATCAAATAAAACGAATCGAACTTTGACCAGGTGATCGGCGGAGATCAAGGCCTCGACCGTGGATGCAATGGCGATCGGCGCTGCTTCCGCAAGCGGATATCCGAAAGCTCCAGTTGAAATCGCAGGGATCGACAGTGATGAGATCGCATGTTCATCCGCCAGACGAATACATTCGCGATGACAACTCGCCAGCTTTTCGGCTTCCCCCCGACTGCCGCCGCGATAGACGGGCCCAACCGTGTGGATCACGTATTTTGCAGTAAGATTTCCGCCGGTCGTGATGACAGCTTTTCCCGGAGGCAGGCTACGAATCTTACCCACGATCTGCCGGCATGCGGCGAGAATGGCAGGCCCGCCGACTCGATGAATGGCGCCATCCACGCCGCCTCCGCCCAGTAGTGACGAGTTGGCTGCGTTTACGATCGCGCCAGTCGTTTCGCGAGTGATGTCGGCTGGACCGGAGAACTCAACATGCTTGCTTAGAGGACTCTCACTCTGGCCTTGCTGAAACACGAGTCGAATTGCGAAATCCTGCACGTGCTTTTCCAGATCGATAAACTCAGGTTGACAAACTCAGGTCGACCAACTCAGGCCTACAAAATTTAGGCCGATCACTTCTTGTCCGTCAATGCCTCGACGCCGGGCAGCTTCTTTCCCTCAAGAAATTCCAGCGAAGCTCCGCCGCCCGTGGAAATGTGCGTCATCTTATCTGCCACCTCCGCGCCATGGATTGCAGCGACCGTATCGCCGCCGCCCACAATCGAGATCGCTCCAACATTTTCCGCCACCGCATGCGCGACCTTGAAAGTTCCACGCGAAAATCCAGGAACCTCGAACACTCCCATCGGTCCGTTCCATACGATCGTGCGTGCGCGCGAGATTTCCTCCGAAAACAGTTCGATCGTTTTTGGACCGATATCAAGCGCCATGCGATCGGCGGGAATCGGCTGGCCTTCGCCGATCTGCTGCACGACCGCGTTCGCCTCGGGCTTCATCGCCACCACGTGATCGATCGGCAGAAAAATCTTCACATTTCGCTGCTTGGCTTCCGCGAGTAGTTGCCGCGCCAGTTCCACTTTGTCGGCTTCCAGTAGAGACTTGCCAATCTCTTGTCCCTGCGCCTTCAGAAATGTATAGGCCATGCCGCCGCCGATGATCAGCGAATCGACTTTGTCCATCAAATTCCGAATCACGCCAATTTTGTCACTGACTTTCGCTCCGCCGAGAATTGCGATGAAAGGTTCTTCAGGATTTTCCAACGCCTTCCCGAGATACCGCAGTTCCTTTTCCATGAGCAGACCGGCGGCCGACTTCGACATGAACTTGGTTATCCCCGCAGTGGAGGCATGTGCTCGATGCGCCGAGCCGAAGGCATCGTTGACGTAAAAATCAGCCAGACTTGCTAACTGCCTGGAGAACTTCTCGTCATTGGCTTCTTCTTCGGAGTGAAAGCGTAGATTCTCCAGCAGCAATGTCTGGCCCTTTTCCAATTGCATGGCGACTTCTTCTGCTTCCGGGCCGACGCAGTCCGGGCAGAATCCCACGTTCTCGCCGCGCGCCAGTTCCTTGTCTAGAACCATGCGCAAGCGCTCGGCGACCGGCTTCAAACTCATCTTTGGATTCGGTTTGCCTTTGGGGCGTCCCAGATGCGAGGCCAAAATCAACCGCGCACCGTGCCGCAGGGCGTACTCGATGGAGGGCAGAGTTTCGCGGATGCGCGTATCGTCCATGACGCGTCCGTCGTCCAGCGGAACGTTGAAATCGACGCGCATGAAGATGCGGTTGCCGTTGAGAGGAAGATCGCGAATGGAAAGTTTGGACATTGGCTGGTGGTCCTTTGCCAGATGGTGTTTATGAAGGTTGTCGTGCGGTGTCCACCTCCGCGCTTCCCGCGCGGAGGTGGCTGTCGCAATCTTATTACAGACCTTTGCCGGCCATATAGTGAATCAGGTCGCGCAGGCGGCAGGAGTATCCCCATTCATTGTCATACCAGGAGATCACCTTGACGCAATTGCCGCCGACAACCAAGGTCATGTGCGAGTCCACAATTGATGAGCGTCCATCGCCTTTGAAATCCGACGATACCAGTTCGTTCTCTTCATAGCCCAGGTAGCCCTTCAACGGGCCGCTTTCAGACGCCTTTTTCAGAGCGGCATTCACTTCTTCCTTGGTCGTCTTCTTCTCTACCCACACCACCAAATCGACCACCGAAACATTCGGTGTAGGTACTCGCATGGCAAAGCCATCGAGCTTGCCGGCCAACTCAGGGATAACAAGTTTCAACGCCTTGGCCGCACCTGTGGATGTAGGGATCATCGACAGAGCGGCGGCTCGCGCCCGTCGCAGGTCCTTGTGTGGAAAATCCAGAATTACCTGATCGTTGGTGTAGGAGTGAATCGTGGTCATCGTTCCACTGACAATTTTGAACTCGTCATTGATCACCTTGGCAATCGGGGCCAGGCAATTCGTAGTGCAGGAGGCATTCGAAATGACGTTATGCTTCGCGGCATCATATTTCTCATGGTTCACACCAAGGACGACCGTGATGTCCTCATTCTTGGCGGGAGCGGAGATGATCACCTTCTTGACAGAACCGCGCAGGTGCTTCTTGGCGTCGTTCGCGTCAGTAAAGCGGCCGGTCGATTCGATCACGACTTGCGCGCCCACCGATTCCCAGTTCAGGGCAGCGGGATCTTTTTCCTTGAAAACCTTTATGACCTTTCCATCGACCGTAATGCTGTCCGCGCCGGCGCTGATCGCATTCGGCAGATTGCCGAGAATGGAATCGTACTTCAGCAGGTGCGCCAACGTCTTCGGATCGGTGAGGTCGTTGACCGCCACAAATTCCAGGTTTGGATCGTTGAGCGAGGTGCGTAAAACGTTACGGCCAATGCGACCGAAGCCGTTGATGCCAACTTTGATTGCCATGGTTTCTCCATTTCTATGAATGCCCTTACAGAATCTTTTGGGTTTCTATACGACAGATGATGTTAGCAGGACGCAGAACCGGCGTAAATGAGCGCCGGAGCAGAGGGCGTACGACTCCAGAGTCCAGGTTGGAGTTTGATAAGGTGTGGATGCGGTTTTGTTTCTCTATCTGACAGCGTATCTGTTTTCAGACAGGAGGCACTCCCGATGACCCTTTCCTTAAAGGCTCTTCACGACAAACGCGAGCAACTCCAGGCCGATCTGGCTCAGATCCGCGATCTCCGTCCCGGCTCTCTTACCGCGCGCTTCCGCAAGTGTGGCAAGCCGACTGTCGTTGTGCACAGAGAGACTCCCCGGGACACGGTCCTTCCTACTCGCTGACTCACGCCAGCGCTGGAAAGACCATCACCCAAGTCATCCCCCCAGGACCGGCGGTCGATCGCACCCGGGCGCAGATCGCCGAATACCGTCGTTTTCGCAAGCTCGTGCAAGAACTGATTGCCGTGAGCGAACCGCTGTGCAATGCCCCACTGCAGCAGCCGGAAGCGACGGTAGCCGAGGAGAGTAAAAAAGCCTCTTCGCCGATCTGCTGGCCACCGACGTCGTGCAGGAGATTGAGACGCTGCTCGGTCGACAAGCGGTGGCAGAGCTATCATTGCTCTTCCTGCGGCCACGGCCTCTGCCCGCGTGATGGGCATCGGGGCATAGAGAATACGTCGCTCTCTCCCGCCCTGACCCGCATGCTGGGCACGGTGGGTGCCATGGTCAGCTTCCAGGAAGGGAGCGAACGGTTGACCGAACTGGCCGATGTAGCCGTGGATGCCAAGCAGGTCGAGAGAACCGCAGAAGCTCTAGGAAAACAGATTGCCGAAGGCGAACGTCATTGCACCCAGCCTTCCCATACCCTGGCTTTGCCGCAGACCCTGCATCTCGGCATGGATGAAACCGGGGTTCCTCTGCGGGCCGAGGAGCTCGTGGGCCGCACCGGCAAACGACGGATCGGCCAAGACCGGGGAAGTAAAACTCTGCACCATTGGGAGCGCGGAATCGCTGGATGCAGAAGGTACTCCCATCCGCGATCCAGGATCCGTCACCTATTCCGCGGCCTTGGAGAGTGCCCGTACGCTGGGTACCGCTGCGGCGCGTTCTCCCTTCGCCCAGCGCCTCTGGAGAGAAGCTACGCGCCGCCGCTTCTGCCCAGCCTCGCGCACGGTCGTGCTCGGGGATGGGGCCCTGTGGATTTGGAACATCGCCGACGATCAGTTTCCCGATGCCACCCAGATTGTGGACCGCGATCATGCCAAACAACACTTGAGTGATGTCGGAAAAGCTCTGTATGGTCCCACTACGCCACGAGCTTCTCAATGGGCGGAACGCCGGAAGCAAGAACTCGACAGCGGAGGATTCCGGGCCCTGCTCACGGCCATCCGCCGCCAGGTCCCTCGCTCCGAGGAGGCGCGTCGCTGTCTCCATTATTTCCAGACCAACCGCCACCGCATGCGCTATCCCGAGTTCCACGCTCAAGGCTTATGTACTTCCACCGGTGTTGTCGAAGCCGGATGTAAAGTGGCCATTGGCACCCGCCTCAAACCTGCCGGTATGCACTGGACCATTCCAGGCTCCAATGCCATCATCGCTCTCCGCTGCTCAAAACTCAGTGGTCGTTTTCAAGATTTCTGGGAGCGCAGATCAAAACCCAGGGCTGCTTGATCCATCACTTTCTTGGCGTGCACCCCGGAGCAGATGTCAGCGAGGACAATTCCCATCACGGAACCCTGTGCGCTCGACCCTTGCCAGAGATGCTATGTAAAGGCTAGTTCGATGTAAGTATCGGTGCGATGCCAGATCCATGGCAAGCGCGCTGCCCAATACTTTTGATTAATCGTTCGGCGAGCCTGGGAGTGTTCTGCCGGGGGCAGAATTCGCGCCGACGCCAAGAATTCCGCGCCGGTCACTTTTCCTCGTATGGTGCTGGGAGCGACACGCACGCTCGGATTGTTCCGGATGCGTTTTGTTTTTCCCAGGTCGCTACGCGTCATCACGTACAGCTTGTTGCCTCCTTCTCCAAACCACACCGGAGTTGCAACCGCGACGCCGTTCTTGCGGAATGTCGTCAGAGAAATGTATTTCTGGCCGCGGATCGAAGGTGGAATCGTGTCCGACATGATATCCATTGTAAGCGTCGTGGAGATGGCCGGTCGCGCAGCCGTTTCTCCGCTATCGGGCATGGTTCGCCGGAGGCCGGCAGATTGATCCCGCACTCTCTTCTGTGTTAAAAGCCTTGCATGCGCAAATGGATGCGCGACCGCTTGCAGCGTCGCAAAAAGACACCCGCAGCACCATCCGAGCAGCCCGCTCCTGCTCCTCTCCAGCCGGCATATTTCGACGCAGAACATGCGCCCGCCACGGAATCTGGAGCTGAGACTAATAAGTCGGGAATTTCATCTACGCCCGCTTCTGTTCCCCAGGATCGAGAGGTTCAAGTTCAACCACCTCGCAGCGCGCGTTCGAGTTCCGAAGAGCCCTCCGTAGACCCTCAGCCTGGGACATTGCATTCGAGTTCCCGCGGCTCATCTTCGGCAGGCCGCAGCCGCAGGCGTCGCGGAGGTCGCGGACGAGGAGGTCGCGGGCGCGAGCAGGCGGTAGCACAAGCTTTTGCTTCCGTTGCCGGGAAGGGCTCTATCCCGGCGCTGCCGGTCGGAGCAGCAGACGAACCA
Source organism: Candidatus Sulfotelmatobacter sp. (assembly GCA_049515395.1). GTDB lineage: Bacteria > Acidobacteriota > Terriglobia > Terriglobales > Acidobacteriaceae > Sulfotelmatobacter. Next base: position 30,403 of record JBEKUD010000033.1, read on the forward strand.
GCGGAACAGGAGATGCCGGAGGCAGAAGCACAAATCGGCGAGTCCGTCGTGGCGGCTGCGGCCGCGCCGAAGCTTCCCGCACTTGGAACGGTCCCCCAACGTCCGCCAAAAGGTGTGGTCGTGTTGGCGATCGGTTTGCCAGGCTCCGGAAAGAGTTCGTGGTTCAAGCGCCACAGCGTGGTACCACTCTCGAGCGATATGGTGCGGTCATTGTTGTTCGACGACGTCCGCGAACAGCGTTTTCAGGACCTCGTCTTTTCCAACCTTCGCTCTATGCTCAAGGCGCGCCTCATCGCCAAGCGCCCTATGAACTATGTGGATGCAACCAATCTAACGCCGCAGGAGCGTCAGCACTGGATCAAGCTCGCCAAGGATTATCAGTACGAAGTCCACGCGATTTTTTTTGACGTACCTCTCGAGGTGTGCGTCGAGCGCCACCAGCGCCGCGACCGGGTTGTTCCCGAAGACGTGATGCGCAGGATGGCTGCAAAGCTCAAGCCCCCCACCTTCGAAGAGGGTTTCGCCAAGATCACGGTGGTACGCGTAAAGAAGAAAGAATCCGAAGCCCGCTAACGAATATTCTGACGGAAGACTTTCTAGCCTTTCAGGTGCGGAAGCATCTCCTTAAACGCCGGAGACGCGGAGGAGCGCATCAACTCATAAATCATCATTTCGGTTGAGGAAATGACGGCGCCCGCCGCCCGCATCCGCTCCAATCCAATCTTCCAATTCCATTCCGTGCGCGAGCTTACCGCATCGGAAGCGACGTGCACGATGTAGCCATCGCGCAGAGCTGCCAGCGCCGTCTGCGTCACGCAGATGTGGCTTTCCATCCCGCATAGCAGTAATGTGTTGCGATTGCCTGGCAGTCGTTTGAGCAAAGTGCAGAAAACGTCGCTGCCGAAACAGGAGAACAGATTCTTGTCGATCGCCTCGGTTTCCGGCAGCAGGGAAGCAATCTCCGAAACGGTTCCGCCCAGCCCTTTTGCGTATTGCGTGCTCATGAGGGTAGGAATTCTTAGAATTCCGGAGGCGCGGATCAGAAGCTTCGCGTTGCGAACCAGTTGCTCCTTCTGGAAAATCGGAGGCAACAGCTTTTCCTGAATATCGACCACGAGGAGAGCGCAGCGGTCCACCTCCAGCGAACGGCGAGCTACTGCGGTGCAGTCGTCGGCAGGTGCGGCGATGTTCTCAAAGGCGCTTGACATCGATATCCTCCCCCCAAGCAAGTCTTATGCAATTTTAAACCTGGGGATCAGACCTCCACTCACAGTCTTGATTTTGTTGACCGCGCTCCGGCTGAAACCATAGAATCAGAGAGGGCTGATGCTTAACCAGCTCTGATTACTGCCCCCTCGTTCAACGGCTAGGACACCTGCCTCTGGAGCAGGCTATCGGGGTTCGAATCCCTGGGGGGCAGCCAAAGTCTCCTTCATTCCAGCGGCCAGCATTTGCCGCCACTATCTCACGGGCGCGTTCAGAGCCGCCATCAACTCCACGAAATTCTCCGCATGCACGGCTCGCTCCACAGCTTCTTTATCACTGAATAGTTCGCTGGCATCCCCCAACAAATCGTGTTGCGACTGATTATCTCCCGTCAGAATCATGATAATCAGTCGCGCCGGTTTGCCATCGCGGGCATCGAAATCGATTCCCGCCGATTTGGCGGCGATGACCAATGGATTCGTTAACCCGTTCACCCGGGCATAGGGCACCGCGAGCCCATTTTCCCAGCCGCTGGGGACGATCCGCTCCCTCTCCGACACCAGACGAAACAGCCTCTCCGGCGCATTGCTCGCAACTTCCGCCGCCACGTCGCACATTTCACGCAATGCTCCCAGCCGGGTGGTTGCCACCAGGTTGGGCAAGAACAGTTTGGGGATGAGAGTGTCCTTCAACGTCAGCGATCGTCGGCGCTGAACCAGGAAGTGAATCGCCGGCGCGGACACCAGCGAAGTGAGGAGGGCCATCACGACCAGCGCGACGAACATTGATTCGCGGATCAATCCTGCCTGCAGCGCCAGAATTCCAAGAATGATTTCCATCGCTCCACGCGCGTTCATCGCCAGGCCTACGACCAGCGACGAAGTTCGGTCCATGCCGCCTAGCCGTGCGCCCCATCCCGCGCCTAGAAGTTTTCCGAGGCAGGCCACTCCAACCACCGTGGCCGTGAGGTGCCAGTCAAACTTGGAGACAAAATCAGTTCGCAATCCGATGCTGGCAAAAAAGAATGGAGCGAAAACATTGGTCACAATCTGGTGGATATGCTCCGATGTGCGCTTGCGCAAATGTCCCGACTCTCCAATCGCAATACCAATCACGAAGGCGCCAAACACGGCATGGATTCCTGCGTATTCGGTGAATGCGGCTCCCGCCAGAGTGAGCGTGAAGATGAACCCCAAAACGCCTCCCGGCCACGTGGTATGCGCTTGCAGGAATGGCAAAATCTTGTCGAAGAGCCAGCGCCCCAGGCTGAGCGTGAGCCCCACAAAAAGCACCACGAGTACGACGGTATGCTTAACGCCATCCAGCACGCTCCCCCCAGCCGGAGGATGGAGCATTCCTAACACCATGGAGAACAGAATCCATCCCACGAGATCATCAAACATTGCCGAGGAGATGATCACCGTTCCAACATCGGTTCGTAGGAGGTTCAGGTCCATCAGAATTCTTGCGATTACCGGCAGGGCCGAGATGGCCAGGGCCGTGCCTACAAACAACGCGAAGATCAAAGGGTTGGCTCCCTCTTCAGCACCCAGAGACTGCGGGGAAATGGTGGCCGCCACGAACCCGGCGCCCAAGGGGAACGCCACACCGAAAAGACTCACCAGCAAGGCGCTCTTGCCTTGCCGGAAGATACTTCGCAGATCGATTTCCAGCCCCGCCGTCAGCAGAAAGAAAACCACCCCCAGCGTGGTGACGGTGTCGAGCACAATCGGCATTGGCCCGGTGGTGGGGAACAAAGTCTCATACAGCTGGGGCCGGAACCGTCCGAGCACTGTAGGTCCCAAGACAATGCCTACAGAAATCTCACCCAGGATGGAAGGCTGCCCGATTTTTTGCATTAGTTCCGCGGCCAGCTTGGCGCAGCCGAGCAGCACGGCCAGCGCCGTGAACATCGTCATCACATCATGGGGATTCAGATGCGGCATGGACTAAACTCTGCAAAATCGTTGACAGGATAACTGCTCCATATTCTTCCGCAAGGCCCCGTAAGGACAGTGCTGCTGGTTACGGCGAGCACCGTGTATTCTCGGGTCACGTTGGAGCACAGGGGGCAGACGTCGTTCTGATTGAGGTGTCGCATCTGCTAAGACCCGCAGGAGAACCAGTAGACCGAGATAGGATAGTCGAGTGGGTGCGCTTTCACACCCTGCTCCTTCCACCCTCGCGCAGCGATAACTACGCACCGGGAGGAGCAAGCTCTTGAACACCGGGCGTATCTCCGCCAAGCCAGTCTGGATGTTTGGCCGTAGAGTCGAAGTGGATGTGCGGATCTTTATGACCGGTGAAGCCGATGAACCGGATCTTGCCCGCTTTCTTGGCGTCGATTGCAGCTTCCATCGCTTCTCCTTCCGCGAATACGCGATCGGGATCGTCGAAGCGAATAATTTCATGATGCTGCACGAGATCGATGTGATCCGTCTGCAAACGCTCCAATGGCGTCTCGATCTGCTGCTGCGCCAATTGTCTTGTGCGCCCGTCGATCTTCGTCATCAAAAAGACCTTGGAGCGGTATCCGTCTTTCAACGCCTTGCCCATCAGCACCTCACTTCGGCCTCCGTTGTAGTCCCAGCTGTTGTCCCTGAACGTAATGCCGCGGTCGATGGCCGTGCACACTAGGACGCTCTCATCTTCCGAGAGTCCCTGTTGCGCAATGTGGAATCCGCCTAGTCCGATCGCCGAAACGCGCTCGCCGGTGCGTCCCAGCGTGCGATAAAGCATGTCACCCTTTCGAGTGCCTGTAGAGGAAGTAAGCGGAATGTTCTTCCTGGAATCGTTCTCCTGAGTTGACATCGGTCGCTCTTGCGCCAAGGCTGAGGGCAGCGGGGGGCAGCCCCGTATATTGCCGCGGTCTTTAGAAAATCTCTGCCTTGCATGAGAGTTTTTGCCGAGTCTGAATTCTGTCCTGATCTTGTCAGCTTTGAGATAACCGGCTCAACCTGGGGCGTTGCCGTGAATCTTTTGGCAGCTCGAACATTCGGCTCGGTGAGGTGATAGAAAGCTGCTTTCCCGACAACCCGGCAAGGCGATTCACTGTCTAAGAGCGAGGAGGCAGAAACCATGGCTGCGAAGAAAAAAGGCTCGGGCTCGCGAAGGAAGTCAGGTGGTCGCAAATACGGAAAGGCCGCGGGCAAAAGTGTGAAGAGCGCCATGCATCGCGAGAAAAAAGGCACGTTGAAGTCTGGCCGTGGCGGCAAGGGGGGCACAGTAAAGAGCCGCAAACAGGCGATTGCCATTGGGTTGAGTGAAGCGCGAAGGAAAGGTGCCAAAGTTCCCAGGAAGAAGAAGGCCGCATAGAAAGTGCCTGCCAACGAGGAACGTGGGCGATTGGATTATCGCTTCGCGTTCTTCCGGGCTTGCTTCATTCCCGCACCTAGTCCTCTCTCAATCATCCTTGGAAAGCCCTCGCGGTCCAGCGCCGTTGTCACCGCTGCCGCAATTCCTCCGGGGGTTGCTGCTTCATGAAGTAATCGATGCAGAGAGAGTCGACCTTCCCGCCAGGCCAGAATCCCGTCTGCCAGTGCGTGAGCGGCTGCCGCGCGCGCACTCCTGCGGTCAAGCCCGAGAGCTTCGGCTGCGGCAATCATCGCTGCCAGCGCGTGATAACCGTGGCTACTGGAGTAGGTGACGGTGAAAGCGTCGAAACGGCTTTCTGGAATTTCGAGAATGGCGCCCACGAGTGAAAATAGCTTTCGAATGTCTCTGCGCTGGGCTGCGGACACCTCACGGCCAAAGGTCAGTGCCGTCAGACCCTTGCGACTTCGGCATACCGGACTTGGCATGGCCCGCGCCCATCTCACCGCCGGATCAAGGTGCGCACGCAATTGAGAGAGCGGCACTCCCGCGGCGAGACTCACCGCAAGCATCGGGAGATGATTGCCGAGCCTTCCGATTTCCTGAAGCAAGGGACGGACCGAATCCGGCCGCACCGCGATGATCAAAATGCGTGCTGCTTCAACGGCTCGATGCAAATCGGGTTCTACGATTACGCCGTACTGCCGCTGGAGTTGCCGCAGCTTATTGGGATTCCGGTCATGCACCACGATGGGTCTGTCATACTGCGCGAGCTGCAGTCCCGCCAGCAGCGCGCTGGTGATCCGCCCACCTCCCAGAAAAACCGTGGCCTTCACGCCAATACCGAGCAGGCCTGATCAGCAGCGTCGAGGAGCAACTCGATATCCGCATGGGTGTGCGCCGTCGAGATAATCCAGTGCAGGCCGTTGGAAGGTGTCATGTAAATTCCGAGATCAAGCAGTTGGTGGACGAATTTCGAATATCGCTTCGCGTCCACGTAGGTGCAGTAGTCGCGATAGTCGTGTATTGCAACGCGCTCGGTGAAGTAAATTTGGAACATCGGCCCAAAGCCTTGCACGATCGCCTTCACGCCACGTCGTTGAAACACTTGGCGCAATCCAGCGATAGCGGCATTTCCCGTCCCATACAGCTTGCGGTAAGTATCCTCGGCGGCGAGCATATCCAGATTGGCGGCGACTACCTTCATCGTCAACCGATGACCATTGAACGTTCCGTAGTGCAGCACCATGTTGTCGCTCCAGCGCATGCGCTCGAGGATCGATCGGGGTCCGGCCACTGCGCCCACCGGAAATCCCGCGCCCAGCGCCTTGCCGAAGGTGCTGAGGTCCGGCTCGACCCGGTAGTATTCCTGACAGCCTCCGGGAGCGTAGCGAAAACCGGTAACCACTTCATCAAGAATCAGGAGAGCGCCGCAGTCGTGGGTCAGTTCGCGCATTCGCTGCAAGTATCCGTCGTCGGGAAGTATGCAGCCCATGTTGGCCATGATGGGTTCGGTGATCACTGCGGCTAGCTCTTTTCCGTGCAGGCGAATCACCTGCTCGAGGGAGTTCACATCGTTCCACGGCGCCAGCACCACATCAACAAAGGTTGAAGGTGGTATGCCTGCAGAGTCTGGAATGCGCGCCGGATTCTCTACCGAACCGAGTTGTTCGGGAGGATGGCTGTGCGCGTTCAGGAGGAAGGGATCGTACCAACCGTGATAGTGTCCTTCGAACTTCAGGAATTTTCGGCGGCCGGTGTGAGCGCGGGCAAGACGCAACGCCAACATCGTGGCCTCGCTCCCGGTGTTTGTGAAGCGCACCACTTCGGCCGATGGAACCATGCGGCGAAAACGCTCCGCCGCTTCGATTTCTGCCGAAGTAGCGGCCGCGAAGTGCGAACCGCCTGCCATTGCATCCGTGACCGCTTCTATCAACGTGGGGTGCGCATGTCCCTGGATCAAGGCACCGAACGACATCATAAAGTCGACGTATTCATTACCGTCGGCATCCCACACGCGCGACCTGTGGCCGCGTTCCAGAATAATCGGCGCGGGGGAATAAACTGCGGCGCCGCGCGACGGCGAGTTCACGCCTTCCACCAGCGATTGCTGTGCCCGTTCGAACCACTCCTGCGAGTGGCTACGGTTTCGCGTCCGTATTGCTTGCGTCATGCGATTATTTTTTAACCAGAGCCCGCCAGGCCTCCGCCATCCACCACCAACGAAATGCCGGTCACGAATGAGGACGCGTCGCTGGCCAAATACAGCGCTGCCTGAGCGATTTCTTCCGGCGTTCCAACCCGGCCCAGCGGACGGTTCGCCGCGTCTGACAGAAATTGATCCTCCTCTCTCCCCAGCTGCCGTGCCTCGCTGTGCAACATCGCGGTATCGGTATCACCAGGGCAGATGCAATTCACTCGAATCTTCTGCCCGCCATGGTCGATCGCCATGGCTTTGGTGAGCAGCACCACCGCGCCTTTCGACGCACAGTAAGCCGCCGCTCGCGCGCCACCCACCAGTCCCCAGCCGGACGCAGTATTGATAATCGATCCGCCGCCGGTTTTCGCCATGGTCGGAACCACTTCACGAGACATAAGGAAGACCGATTTTACATTGACCGCCATAACCTCGTCCCAACCTCGTTCGGTCGTCTCTGTCACCGAGGCTCGCCGGATGATACCTGCATTGTTGAACAACACGTGGACGGCGCCAAATTCCGTAACCGTGCGGTCGATGACGTTTCGGCAATCGGGGGCTAGGGTCACGTCGGCGCGCACGAAAAGGGCTCGGCCGCCTTCGGCAGAAATTTCGCGCGTCACCTTGAGACCGGCGGTCTGGTCCTGGTCAACGATCGTCACAGCCGCGCCCTCGCGGGCAAAAAGCAGTGCCGTGGCGCGACCAATCCCACCTGCTCCTCCGGTGACTACGGTTGTCTTGCCTTGGAGTTGGTTCGTCGACATTGCTTTTTCTATGGCGCGTATCGTCCTCAGCAAGACGTAGGGAAGAGAGTCAGCACCTAACTTCCAACGAACCTCGCATACAAACTTCGTGCAACTCCCGCATCGGTCGTTCCCTTGATGATCGCGCGCCCGTCCGGAAACAACGTCATCTCATAGGGTTCGCGCCAGAACTTCAATACGAACTCATTGTGTCGCACTATTCCGTGCGTCTCCAGTCGCCGCTGCATTTCCGCAAAATCAATCGGCCGGGCCATCTCATGTATCTGCACCGAGTTTCGCCCGCACAGGGTGACATGAGGACGACCTGCGCCCGCCAGATGGATGAAATCCCGCTCGGCGCAGGCACGGCACCCAGCCCGCGGCTTCGTGGCTGCGATCTCTGCCCGCTCATTTGTCCATACATCCAGTGACCACAGCGTCTGCCGCAATTGGCGCAGCGCCTCGCCACCTAGCAGCATCTTAATTGCCTCGGTCGCGGCCACCGCGGCAACCACGTTCACCACCGTATTCAATATCCCCGACGTTTCACACGTTTCTACCATGCCCCGTGGCGTGTCGGGAAAAATGCAGGCCAGGCAAGCTGTCTTTCCCGGTAAGATATTCAACGTCACGCCGTAGCTCCCCACGGCGGCCGCGTAAATCCAAGGACGGTGGCTTTTAACGGCATAATCGTTCATCAGATACCGCGTTTCGAAGTTATCGGTGCCGTCGAGGATGACATCCATATCCTCAAGTAAATCTTCAATGTTTCCGGGAACCAGATCTGCGACTCGAGCTTCTACCGAAATTTCAGAATTGAAGGCAGAAATTTTCCTCCCCGCAGCGATCGCCTTGGGTAACGATTCTGCCGCATCTCTCTCGTCGAACAGCGACTGCCGCTGAAGATTACTCGGCTCCACGTAGTCGCGATCGATAATTCGCAGCGTGCCGACGCCAGAGCGAGCCAGCAGGGATGCCACGGCGGATCCAGTCGCTCCGCACCCCACAACGGCTAGGCGACCTGCAGCCAGGCGGCGTTGTCCCTCCGCCCCGATCCCGCGAAATAGAATCTGTCGCGAGTATCGTTGCTCGATCTTTTCTTTCTCCACACTCAGCCTCTCTTCGTGCCCAGCCTCAAGGAGATCACCAGTTCCTGCCCGCAAAACCATTATTATAAGTGTGATCGCTTAAACCATTCGGACACCGGACAACGAGAGCCGTTCGCGCCTCATCGAATCAGCAACGGGCTCAAGGACTTTATCTGCTGAGAAGGTACGCGTCATTCTTCTTATATATGATGATTTGCCTCGCTCCGGCAACGTCGGCCGGACGCTCGGCATCCGCTTCTTCTCTTTCTTCCCAGGAAACGCAAGCCAGGTCATCATCACTCACTTCAATGTCTGCCTACGTCGGTCGGACGGTTAAATCGATCGACCTTCCAGGCGTTCCCGACGCCGACCATTTCCTGCAATTGCTCCCTCAAAAAGCTGGCCAACCCTTGAACCGGGACCAAGTCCGAGACAGTATCCGGATTCTTTACGCCACAGGCCGGTTTGCCGACGTTCAGGCGGAAGCTGCTCCCTTCGGAGAGGATGTGCTGTTGACTTTCAGGACTGCACCGAACTTCTTTGTCGGCGCCATCAATGTGGAGGGTGCTCCCAGCCATCCTAGCTATAACCAGATCGTAAACGCTTCCAAGTTTCAGCTGGGTGAACTGAATCCTCCCGACAAACTGAACCGTGCCTTGCAAAACATCCGCCAACTGATGCAGGAAAACGGCTACTATCGCGCTCGCGTCACCGCCGAGAGTACTTTCAACCCCCTCACCCAGCAGGTCAACATTCTTTTCCATTTAAGCCCCGGAGTGCCCGCGCACGTTGCCGAAGTCAAAGTATCCGGCCACTCCACGTTTTCGCAGATTGAGGTTCAAGACATCGCCAGGATGCACTCCGGTGATCGCGTCACCGCCGCCCGAGTTACGAATTCTCTTCAGCGTTTGCGCAAGAAGCTTCAGAGGCAGCAGCGGGTTCTTGCCCAGGTTTCCATCGCGGAGCAGAAATACCGCCCCGAATCTAACTCCCTAGACTATACCTATCTGATTGACCCCGGCCCCGTGGTCGTGGTGTATGTGCAGGGCCTTCACATCAGCCGAGGAGTGCTGAAAAAACAGATCCCAGTCTACGAGGAAAATGCTCTTGACAACGATCTGCTCAACGAGGGCAAGCGCAACCTCCTGAACTATCTTCAGACTCGCGGTTTCTTCGATGCCACGGTCGACTTTCGGAGGGAAAGTGCTCCTGACCTTCTCCGCGTCATCTACCATGTCAATCCTGGGCCGCTACACAAACTCGAAATCATCGACATCGCTGGGAATAAATATTTTTCCCGGCAGACGATTCGCCAGCGTCTTGAGATTCAACCTGCCTCTCGATTTTTCTTTAAGGGACGCTACAGTGAGGCCCTGCTCAGGAATGACGTCGCGAGCTTGCAGGCGCTTTATGTCTCGAACGGATTTCGGCAAGCCCAGATTCAGACTAGAGTCGACGATAACTATCGCGGCGGACAGAACCGTCTCGCGGTTCACATACAGATAGATGAGGGCCCCCAGACACTGGTCGGCGCATTCCGCATTCTGGGGAATGAGAGAGTCAGCTCCAAGTCATTTCCTGAACTTAACACAGCGGCTGGTCAGCCTTATTCTGAGCAAAATCTTGCGGCAGATCGCGAGTCGATCCTAAATTACTACTTCAATCACGGCTTCCCTAAGGCGGTACTGGATATCACCACGAGCCCGTCACCGGGCCAGCCCCATCGCGAAGATGTAAGCTATACCATCCAGGAGGGTGAGCAGTTTTTCGTCAAGCAGATCATGGTCGGTGGCCTTGACCACACGAGAGACTATGTGGTTCAGCGCGAGATCCAGGTGGTAGGCGGTCAGCCCCTCAGCCAGCAGGATCTTCTGGATACGCAGAGCAAACTTTACGATCTGGGAATTTTCAGCCAGGTCGATACCGCCGTACAGAATCCCGGGGGCTCCGATCCTCAGAAGAATGTTTTCGTCCAGGTGCAAGAGGCAAAACGCTACACCTTCACCTATGGCGTCGGCCTGGAATTCGCAACCGGACTGCCTTCTGGCTCCAGCGCTCCCGCCGGAGCCACCGGCGTCAGTCCACGCGTTGAATTCGATATCACCCGCCTTAACATGGGTGGTCGTGACCAGTCCCTTATCTTCCAGTCGCATGTTGGAACCCTGCAGCAGCGCGGTCTTATCAGTTACGAAATTCCCAAGCTCTTCAACAATGACCGCTTCAAGCTGTTCTTGACTGCTTTCTATGACAACAGTCTTGACGTATCCACTTTCACCTCGCAACGGCTGGAGAGCAAGATCGATCTGCGGCAGCAGCTTGGAAAGCTACAGACCAAGTATGCCAATTCGATCAGCTACCGATTTGACTATCGCCGCGTGAAAGCCAGCAACTTCGCTTCTGACTTCTCTCCCGCCGAGTTTAGTATTTTTTCTCTGCCCGCCCGTGTTGCCGGGCCCGGTTTTACCTTCATTCACGACAAACGCGATAATCCTCTCGAAAGCACCGAGGGCCAATACATCACCTTTGACGGTTTTGCTGCTTCCAGTTACTTGGGTTCGCAAGCCGATTTCGGCCGCGCACTGACTCAGGATTCCACTTATTACGCCTTCGGTCGCCCCAACCATAAGTTTGTCTTCGCCCGCTCCACTACCCTCGGTTTGGAACAGGTCTATCGCGAAACCCAAGTTTTGCCGCCGGGAGCCTGCCAGGTCAGTGACTTAACGACTTCTTGCAGCCAGGGCATTTCGGTGATCCCCCTGCCCGAGGTTTTTTTTGCTGGCGGCGGCAACTCTCATCGCGGTTTTGGGTTAAATCAAGCAGGACCCCGCGATCCAGATTCCGGTTTTCCTGTCGGCGGCACAGCGCTGTTCGTGAACAGCGAGGAACTGCGCTTGCCGACCATCAGCTTGCCCTATCTTGGGGAGGGATTCGGCTTCGCTATCTTTCACGATATGGGTAACGTCTTCACTGCCGGTCATGACATGGTCACGGGCCTACTGCGATGGCACCAGCCTAGCTTGTCCCAGTGCCTGCAATTCAGCCCCTCCGCTGCGTCAACCCAGTACGACAATTGCGTCACCCGCTTCAACAATTCAGGATACGACTACACTTCACACGCCGCGGGGCTGGGGTTGCGCTATAAGACACCTATTGGTCCATTACGGTTCGACTTCGGGTACAATGTTAATCCGACGGCGTATCCCATTGGCTATACGTTGAGCACGCAAGAAACGCCAACGCAGGCATTCACTCCCCAGCGTTTGCGTCATTTCAATGTTTTCTTCAGCATAGGGCAGCCATTCTAATGAAGGTTCGCAGCCAGAGGACGACGACCGCCGCGCTTGCGCTTGTGTTTATGCTGGCTTGTCTTTTTGTGGACCGCGCGCGTTCTGCAGCAGCAGTTCCCACGCCTCAAGTCATCGACCGCATTGTCGCCACCGTGAATGGCCGCGTGATTTTGCAGTCGGACTGGGACGAAGCTTTGTGTTACGAAGCGTTCCTTAGTGCCCGCGCTCTTGCCAGTTTCACCGACGACGAAAGACGCGCAGTGCTCGATCGACTCATTGACCAGGAACTTTTGCGCGAGCAGATGAAGTCAGCCGATTTTCGCCATGCTACGGACGATGAGGTCGCAGCGCGAATCGCTGATGCCCGCAAACAATATCCTGGGGCCGCTTCGAATGGCGCCTGGCACGCGCTGCTGGCTCGCTATCACATCACCGAAAAAGACCTGGCGAACCATGTACAGCAGCAGATCGACGTCATGCGCCTGGTCGATGCTCGTCTGCGACCCGCGGTACAAATCGATTCCAAATCTATCGAGGCCTATTACCGCGACCAGTTCGCCCCTAGATTGAAACAGGCCGGCGGCTCCGAAATACCTCTCGCCGAAGTCTCCAGCAAAATCCGCGAACTGCTCACCGAACAAAAAGTCAGCGAGATGCTGGTCTCCTGGTTGCAAACCCTGCGCTCCGAAGGTGAGGTGCATATTCCGGGTGTCACGCCCTCATCTGACGACCCGGGAGTTCAGTCTCGGTGACAGAATCAGCCGCCAAGCCTGCCCGACGCTGGTGGAAATTTCTGCTGATTCTTGCCGGTGCTTTCGCCGTCGGTTCTGTAGCTCTGGTCCTTTACATCAATACTGAAGCCTTTCAATCGTTGGTCCGCCGCCGCCTGGTTGCCGAGGTCGAGCGAATTACCGATGGCCGCGCCGAGATC